>CAJXAS010000087.1 GCA_913050305.1 uncultured Polaribacter sp.
TTACGAGAAATAAGAATTATTTTAAAGAGGGGTGTTTAATTGCGAACAGTTTAGAACAGGCAATTGAAATGTCTAAAGA
Organism: uncultured Polaribacter sp.; assembly: GCA_913050305.1. Lineage (GTDB taxonomy): Bacteria > Bacteroidota > Bacteroidia > Flavobacteriales > Flavobacteriaceae > Polaribacter. Next base: position 80 of record CAJXAS010000087.1, read on the forward strand.
AGAAGCAAACGTATTTATAATTGGTGGTGCTCAAATCTATAAGGAAACAATTGCCAAAGACTTAGCGCAACAATTAGATATTACTATGGTGCATAAAGATTTTGAAGCAGATGTTTATTTTCCAGAAATAGACTTTAAAATTTGGAAAGAAGTGGCTAGAGAAAATTTTAAAGCTGATGAAAAAAATAAACTCGATTATAGTTTTATCTCTTATCGGAAAATTTAATTAATCCTCCCGCTTCTAAATCCACCTCCTAAATTTATTTTATATTTTCTTTGAGCAAATAAAAAGTAATTAAAAAGCTTATAATTTACTTCATAACCGTAATCTTCTTGTGATTGGTAATCTATTATATTTTCATAAATTCTACTATTAAATTGGCTAGGATTTTGAGCTCTTGAATTCCAGCTTGCCACCCAAATGCTATTCCTATTTTCCATGTATTCTTGCGTATAGAAACCTTCTGGTTTTGCAGTACTTACTAGGTATGCAGTAAAGCCAATATCTATAATCATTATTTCATATTCTAAACTGTCATTGGCAATTACAACCGGCGCTTCTTTCGGTAGTTTTGTTTTATTTGTGGGTAATGAACTGCACGCTCCCAAAAAGAATATTATGAAAATTAGAAGTAAAAATTGTGAGAGTAGTTTCATTATTTAAACATTTATGATACGTAAAGTTGCAAAAATTATTTTAAAATTAATTGATTTTTAGATGATTTAACACTAATTTTAAGGACATTTTAAATTACTATTTATGAGAACAATTGCATTTGTACTACTTTTTTTTACTCAGATTTCATTTGCTCAAATTTTGTCAGAGAAAGAAAGAGCACTTTTAAAAGATGAAATTTTAGAAGATAGATTCCAGAACCTTTTACCCGGTTTAATGGAAGATGCAAACATAGATATGTGGTTGTTAATCTCTAGAGAATATAATGAAGATCCAGTTTTAAAAACTATGCTACCGGCAACTTGGTTAAATGCAAGGAGAAGAACAATCATTGTTTTTTATAGAAATAAAAAAGAGAATATAATTGAAAGATTAGCAGTGGCAAGATATAATATTGGTAAAAGCATACAGTCTTCTTGGGACAAGGAAAAAGAACCAAATCAATGGAAAGCTTTAGTAGATATTATTGCTTCACGAAATCCTGATAAAATTGGAATCAATTTTTCTAAACACTTTGCGTTGGCTGACGGATTGGTGAAAACAGATTTTGATGAGTTGGTAGCAAACCTTCCAGATGCATATCAAGACAGATTGGTTTCTGCAGAAAAACTAGCCATTGGTTGGATAGAAACAAGAAGTGAAATGGAGATGAAACTTTATAAAAAGTTGGTAAAAACAACACATGAAATTATAAAGGAAGCTTTTTCGGAAAAAGTAATTCAGCCAGGAATAACAACCACAGAAGATGTTGTTTGGTTTATGCGTCAAAAAGTTACAGACTTAGGTTTAGAAACATGGTTTCATCCAACCATAGATATTCAAAGAAATAAAGAGGTGTTAAAATCTCATATAACCTCTTTCTCTAAAGGGAAGGAAGAGAAAATAATACAAAAAGGAGATCTATTACATTGCGATTTTGGAATTACTTACATTGGTCTAAATACAGATTGCCAGCAGCACGCCTATGTTTTAAACGAAGGTGAAGATGAGGTTCCTGTTTTTTTGAAAGAAGCTTTTAAAAAAGGAAATAGAGTTCAAGATATTCTTACAAGTAATATGAGTCTTGGAGTTACTGGAAATAAAATTTTAAAAGCATCTTTAATTCAAGGAAGGAAAGAAGGTTTGAGGCCTTCAATTTATACACATCCTTTAGGGAAATATGGACATAGTGCCGGCACGACCATTGGAATGTGGGATTCTCAAAATGGGGTTCCTTTTAATGGAGACTATGCGCTTCATAAGAACACAGTCTATGCTATAGAATTAAATACTACAGTTGCCATAAAAGAGTGGAATAAAGACATTAGAATTATGCTTGAAGAAGCTGGTTTCTTTGGTGATGGTGTTTTTGAATATGTAAACGAAAGACAAGTTGCTATTAAACCAATTAAAACACAATAAATGCAACAAAGATGTTTTTGGGTTACTGATAGTAAGTTATATGAAGAATATCATGACAAAGAATGGGGTCTACCTGTTTTTGATGATGCAATACTTTTTGAGTTCTTAATTTTAGAAACTTTTCAAGCGGGTTTAAGTTGGATTACTATTTTAAATAAAAGAGAAAACTTTCGAAAAGCTTTTGATAATTTCGACTATCAAAAAATTGCGACATACCCAGAAAGTAAGTTTCAATCTTTATTAATAGATACAGGAATTATAAGGAATAAATTAAAGATAAGAAGTGCTATTCATAATGCGCAAGTTTTTATGGAAGTTCAGCAAGAATTTGGTTCTTTTTCAAAGTTTATTTGGTCTTATGTAAATGAAACTCCAATTCATAACAAATTTCAAAAGAGAACAGAGGTACCGGCAACCACCGTACTTTCTGATACCATTTCTAAAGACTTAAAAAAAAGAGGATTTAAATTTGTTGGTTCCACTGTGACTTACGCATATATGCAAGCCATTGGAATGGTAAATGACCATACAACAGATTGTTTTATATATGTAGAAAAGTAATAATAGAAAATTACTAAAAGTAAATTATTGACCTGTATATAGACGTATTGCCACAAAAATTAAGACAATTATTCCTCCATAAATTAGCACCTTTTTTCCGGCTCCTTTGTAATAACGCTCATGGTTTTTTATGTCTTTTCTATAGCTGTAAGTCATTAATACTATAAAAGCTAAAATAAAAAAGATCATAAATATAATTCTACCAGTTGTAAAATAAGCGCCTAAAAACATAACTTCAATTGTTTAGTAGATTGTTGATGAATAGATTTTTTTGAGTTTAAAACTTTCGTAAAGTTTCTATATATTGTCTATTCAAATGAATCAATATTTTATTTTACAAAATTACAAATAAAATGAAGAACGCCATCGTTTTTGGAGCAACTTCTGGAATAGGAAAATCTTTAACTGAGATTTTAGTAAAAGAAGGATATAAAGTTGCTATTACTGGGAGAAGATTGCCGCTTTTAGAAGCGCTTAAACAGAAGTTTCCAGACCAAGTTTTAGTAAAGCAGAATGATATTCAGGATACTCAAGAATTAGAGAACGTATTTTCTGAAATTGTATCAGAATTTGGAACGATTGATCTTATAGTGCAATCTTCAGGAGTTGGTTTTGTGAATCCAAAATTAGAATGGTCTAAAGAAGAACAATCTATAAATACGAATGTTTTAGGGGTAACAAAATTATACACTTTAGCGTATAACCTATTTAGAGCCCAACAATTTGGGCATTTGGTAGGTATTACTTCTATTGCCTCTATTCGAGGGAATCGTGCAGCTCCTGTGTATTTTGCTTCGAAAGCATATCAAAAAGCGTATCTAGAAAGCTTGTATATAAAAACCAAATCTATAAAATCGAAACTTGTTTTTATTACAGAAATTAGACCTGGATTTGTAGATACTGCCATGGCTTTAGGGGAAGCAGTTTTTTGGATGGTTCCTTTAGAGAAAGCAGCAAGTCAAATTTACAGTGCTATTAAAAGTAAAAAAAGAGTAGCCTATATTTCTAAGAGATGGCAACTTATTGCTTGGGGTTTAAAACTAGCTCCTGCCTGGTTATTAAAAAAAACATTATAATAATTTATAAGAGATAAAAATGAAAAATAAAATAAAATCAGTACATGAATTTCATACAGCTTTTGGCGCTGGTATTAAAAACAGACCAACAGCAAGCATTGATGAGGATAGAAATTTACTTCGTTTTAATTTAATGAAAGAAGAGAATGAAGAATATTTAGAAGCAGCAGAAAACAACGATTTAGTAGAGGTCGCAGATGCTTTAGGAGATATGTTATATATTTTGTGTGGTACTATTATAGAGCACGGCATGCAAGATAAAATAGAGGACGTTTTTAATGAAATTCATAGAAGTAATATGAGCAAATTAGGCGAGGATGGGAGCCCAATTTATAGAGAAGACGGTAAAGTTCTAAAAGGAGTTAATTACTTTAAGCCACATATAAAAAAAATTTTAGAGCAATAATTTTCAATCAAAATGAGCAATATTATTTCGAACATATGCCAATGTTAGTGAAATAATATTGTCTTCATATTTATAAAACTGAGTATCTAATTCGTCCCACAGGTCAATATTAGTGTCTTTTTCCATTAATATTTGTTGTCGTATTCTTAAGTTTTTAGGAACCGGTATTTCTGGAAATAAGTAGATTGCTTTGGTAAGAATATCAACCGTGTTTTCTGCTTTAATGGCCAGGTAAGCTTGAAATACTTCATGAGTGAACTGCCCAGAAGAGTTAAAAAAGAATTGTATAAACCCACCGTTTGTAACGCTATCCTCTAAAACATCTAAATAAATAAATGTTTTTTCAAATTCATTTAAATTACTAAAATTGTCTTTTTCAGGAATTTTTCTCCCAATTATTTCTCCAATTCTTGTAATTTTTTCTGCATCAACATTTAGAAGTAATGCAATTTCTGTAGAGGTCATTTTTTTATATTATTTAGTGCTATTCAATAGATTTCTTAAAAGCATTTTCCCCTCCAACAATTGGAAGTATTAATTTAGTACCTTTTAAATCAATGGTCAATTCAGTTCCTGGTTTTGGTAATAATGTGTATTTGCTATCGCTAGAAAAAATCATTAAACCTATTTGTTGTCCTTTTTTAATGATTTGATCATCTGGCTGTAAATCAAAAGTCATTTCATAGAATGCGCCTTGTTTTAGAGGCGTACCTTTTCTTAAGGACGTATGATTTTGTAAATCTGCCCATCCGCGGGTAATAATATTATCAGTAATTTTCACTCTTCTACCTTCGTTCCATGGTAATGAAACTAAATATACAGATAAGTTTACTGCTTTTTTAGAGCTCGCTGCTTTTATAGTAATGGTTGGTAGTCCAGAGATGTGCAGATCTTCTTTTAAAATAGGAGATACATATAGTAAACGATGTTCTGTAAAGTCTGCTTGTGCTAATGCATCTGCAGCAAAAGAATAATTATCTACTAACATTTCTTTTCCTTTAGCCGCGGCGCTATTTAAAGATAAACTTCCAGCTTTAGGTGCTCCAGGAGTTAAGTAAAAAGTAACTGGTGTTGCTGCTGGATTTGGATAATCTGCATAGGCAGTTGGTTCATTTCTCTGGTCATTTTCTCTAACAATCCAAGCTTTTGCATCTGCTTCAACATTATTTTCAACTCCATGTAAATATCTTGTAAACCATCGGTTCATCATTTTCATTGGTGGCGGACCACCGTGACCGTTTTGATGATAATATACTTGTGTTGGCAAACCCATTTCTTTGGCACGTTCGTAAATTCTGAAACTATGCTCTGGCATTACATTCCAATCATTAAAGCCATGAGACATTAACAATGCAGCCTTCATTGGTTGCATGTCATTGATATAATCTCTTCCTGCCCAAAAATCGTTATAATCTCCAGAAGCTCTGTCCATACCATTTGCCATTTCTGTATCTCTAACAACATTATTGTTTCTAGCTCTATTTTCTTCTTTTCCACTGTGAATAAAATCATATAACACATCTATATCTTCTCCTAAATATCCTCCGGGAGAGCGCACCAAACCATTAGAACGGTAATAATGATAATAAGAAGTATTGGGTGCTATTGGAATAATAGCTTCTAAACCAGCAACACCAGTAGTTGCTGCAGCTAACGGAATAGTTCCGTTGTAAGAAGTACCTGTCATTCCTACTTTCCCAGTAGACCAATAAGCAGAAATAGGCGCATTGCCTGTTCTAGAGGCAAACCCTTTTGCACGGCCGTTTAACCAATCTATAACAGCCTTTGGTGCTAAAGATTCATTGTCTCCTCCAACCGTTGGTGCGCCATCTGACAAGCCAGTTCCGGGAGAAGAAGAATGCACAACAACATATCCTCTAGGAACCCATGTTTTAATTTGAGAATTTGAAATAATAGGACGTTTTCCTGTTCTTTTAACTTCTGGATGAAAAGGATTTGGTACGGTTTCTCCCAACTCGTGTTTTACATTCCAAAATAACTCTCTTCCACCATTGGCAACTCCAGAATAATACGGACTAGATTCATACACTACAGGTAATTTTAAACCTTCAGTTTCTGTTTGTAGAGGTCTGGTTACAGCTACGTGCATTCTATCTAAACTCCCGTCGCCATCGGAGTCAAAAGTAGTTTCTACCCACAAATCTGTACGAATCCATTTGCTATCGTCAGAAAAGGCAGCTACTATTTGTGCTTCACCCTCTTTAAAAATAGGGGTTGCTTTCTCTTGGGCGGTTGTTTTTATAGCAAAAACAACAAGTAGTATTAAAAGTATTTTTTTCATTTTAATTATTTTATTTAAGCACAGAAAACTCAATAGAAGAATCTGTAAAAACGGTATGTGTTTGATTTTTAAAATCCTTCTCATCTGCCTTATAGATATTATCTACATAGGTTTGCGGATTCAAATCTATTAAAGGAAACCAAGTACTTTGAACTTGGATTTGCATTTTATGTCCTTTTTTAAAGGTGTGAAAAACATCTTGCAGTTTAATATTTACGTCTGTTTTTTTATTGGGAATAAAAGGTTCTGGGTGCTCAAAACTATTTCTAAAACGTCCTCTTAAAACTTCACTTCTAACCATTAAATGATAATTGCTCATTTTTAAATGATCTTGCAGTTTATCATTAGTTTCTTCTAGATTATCAGGATGTACGTCTATTACTTTAACAATCCAATCTGCAGCAGAACCTGTGGTTGCCACTTTTAATTTTGCCAAAATATCTCCAGCTAAGGTAAAGTCTTCTGTTAAAACCTCCGTTTCAAAAACTAAAACATCGGGTCTTCTTGCCGCAAAACGTTGATCATCTGTCATGTATTTCCTTGGCGTAAAAACCGTTTTGATGTCTTCGGAATATGGAACAGGATGTTTCAGATCGCTTGTAAATTTAATTTCACGCGTTAATTTACCATCGTGTTGTTGCGCTAAACCTTGATTTCTATTCAAAAACCAATTTTCTTTCACCACATTTTCAGGAGGCCAAGCATCGTAAGATTTCCATTCTTTTTTACCAGAATCAAAAACATATGCTTCTGGCAAACCAGAATTTTTATCTCCATTACCTTTTAAGAAATGATTGAAGAATTTTGTTTCAATTTCAGACTGAAATTTTAGGGAAATAGAATCTCCAAAGTAATAATTACCCACATAATTTTCTACTCCAGCTCTTGCCCATTTTCCATGATCCCAAGGACCAAAAACTAAGGTATTGTAATTATCTTTTCCGTTTTTTTCAATGGCTTTATAGGTTTCTAAAGGTCCGTATAAATCTTCTGCATCAAACCAACCACCAACAATCATGGTAGCCACAGAAGACGGTACTTTGTCTAAATGCTGAATAATTCCTTTGCTTTGCCAAACACTGTCATAATTAGGGTGTTCTATAATTTCTTTCCAGAAGTAATCATCAACTCTGTCTTTGTTTTCTGCAGTTTTTACATCTAATTTCTCGTATTGAA
>CAJXAS010000088.1 GCA_913050305.1 uncultured Polaribacter sp.
AATTTTAGAAGGGTTAAGAGCTTTCTTAGCCAAAAATGAAATGCCAAAAAACGATTTAATTATCCTAATTTCCGATGCCGAAGAATTGGGCTTATTAGGTGCACAAGCTTTTGTAGACAAGCATCCATGGTCAAAAGATGTTGGCCTAGTTTTAAACTTTGAAGCGCGCGGAAGTGGTGGTCCAAGTTATATGCTCATGGAAACTAATGGGAAAAATAGTAAATTACTCTCTGAGTTTTTAGCAGCAAAACCCAATTTTCCTGCCGCAAATTCTTTAATGTACTCTATTTACAAAAAATTGCCGAATGATACGGATTTAACCATCTTTAGGGAAGATGCAAATATTAACGGATTTAATTTCGCATTTATTGGAGATCATTTCGATTACCATACTGCACAAGATTCTTATGAGCGTTTAGATAAAGAAACACTTTTACACCAAGCAGATTATTTTACTACTTCTATAAATTATTTTTCAAATTCAGATTTAACAAACTTAACTTCAGAAGAAGACTTTGTTTACGTAAACTTTCCAATTATCAAATTAGCAACATATCCTTTCTCTTGGGTACTCCCAATGGTTATTCTTTGTAGTCTTCTTTTTCTAATCTTATTGTTTTTTGGTTTTTCTTTAAATAAAATAGATATTAAAGGTGTGCTTAGGGGTTTTATTCCTTTCGTAGTCTCCTTAATTTTATGTGGTGGAATTTCTTATGGATTGTGGGAAATACTTTTAATTGTTCATCCGCATTACAATGATATATTGCATGGTTTTACCTATAATGGCTATCAATATATAATTGCTTTTGTATTCTTAAATTTGTGGTTACTTTTTACGATTTATAAACGTACTTCAAAAGAAGAAAAGCAAACCAATTTATTAGTTGCGCCTCTTTTCTTCTGGTTGCTACTTAATTTTATAATTAGTAGTTCTTTAAAAGGTGCTGGTTTTTTTATAATCCCCGTTATTAGTGCACTACTAATTTTAGCTATTGCTATTTTCTTGAACTTAAAAGACGGCGTTAAACGCGTTTTATTTACACTATTATCAATACCAACAATCTATATATTTGCTCCAATGATAAAAATGTTCCCTGTTGGTTTGGGTTTAAAAATACTCTTTGTAAGTGGTGTATTTATAGTATTGGTTTTTGGATTGATGATCCTCTCCTTTCATCAAAAAAAGTCTTTTTGGACTCAAAAATGGACTGGCTTTTTAGCCCTTCTCTTTTTTGTAATTGCAACCTATAACAGCGGCTTTTCTATTGATAATAAAAAACCAAATAGCCTTGTTTATATTGAAAATTATGACACCAAAACTGCTTATTTTGGAACTTATAATACTACTTTGGATGCTTATACAAAACAAATTTTTAAAGACGATTTCACAAAAGGAGGAATTAAAAATGCAGAAACAAAAAGTAAGTATAATACTCGTTTTAACTATGCTAAAAAAACAGTTTATAAAGCAATTTCGTCTTCAGAAATTAGAACAGAACTAGACACTGTAATTGGTAAAAAACGTTTTCTAGAATTGACAATTACTCCAAAAAGAAAAATAAATAAACTAGAATTTTTAACTAAAAGTAAATTAACTTTATATCAATTTAAAGTAAATGATGAACTCGTAAACAAAGGCAAGAAATACAGTTTAAAAAGCGGTACTTTTTTAGTTTATCATTTAGGAAATAATGACAAAGAAGTAACACTTTCTTTCTCTGTGAACGTAGGTCAAAATTTAGACCTTACCTTAAATGAGATTTCTTATGATTTACTTACCAATAAAAACTTCAACCTAAAACCAAGAACAGATGATATGATGCCGATGCCTTTTGTGACAAATGATGCCATTATTATAAGCAAACAATTAGGCCTTTAAATAATACTTTATAAAAAAAGCATCTTGAAAAATCAAGATGCTTTTAAATAAATATTAAATAGTGTTTTACTCTATTGCAGAAACTCTTAATGTATTTACCATACCTTTTGCTTCCACTGGCATCGAAGTAAGGTTAATCATCAAATCACCTGTATTTACAAATCCTTTTACTTTAGAGATTTTATTAATATCTACAACAGTGTCATCTGTACTTAAATTTTTGTCGTAATAAAAAGCTTTTACACCCCAGAGTAAGTTAAGTTTCCCTAAAATTCTTTTTTCTGAAGAAAATGCTAATATTTTAGATTGTGGTCTCCAAGCGGATATTTGAAAAGCTGTATACCCACTATTGGTTAAAGTAGAAATGGCAGTTGCTTCTATATCATTTGCCATTGAAGCAGCATGATGACAAATAGATTTTGTTATAAATCTGTCTGTTCTAATATGTGGTGCTTCCTGCGGTACTTTAATCATTTTAGAATTTTCTACTGCATTAATGATTTCTGTCATTTTTTGAATTACTCTAATTGGATGTTTTCCAACAGAAGTTTCTCCAGAAAGCATTACTGCATCTGCACCATCCATAATAGAATTTGCAACATCATTTACCTCTGCTCTTGTAGGAACCGCGTTATCAATCATTGTTTCCATCATTTGCGTTGCAATAATTACAGGAATTCTTGCTCTTTTTGCACGTCTTACTAATTTCTTCTGAATTAATGGTACATCTTGCATTGGAATTTCTACTCCTAAATCTCCACGAGCAACCATTAAACCATCACAATAAGGAATTAAAGAATCTATATTTGCTACTGCTTCTGGTTTTTCAATTTTTGCAATTACAGGCACTCTATAATCCGAATGCTCATCTATTAAATCGCGTAACATTCTTAAATCTTCTGGCGTTCTTACAAAAGATAATGCCATCCAATCTACATTTAAACCCAATGCAAATACTGCATCTTCCTTGTCTTTTTCCGTTAAAGCTGGCAAAGAAATGGCTGTATTTGGTAAGTTTACTCCTTTTTTAGAGTTTAAAGGTCCACCGACAATTACATTTACTACTACTTCTTTGTCTTTATCTGTAGAAACTACCTCAAATAGTAATTTCCCATCATCTACCATAATTTGCTCACCAACTTTTACGTCTTTTGGAAAACGTTGGTACGTCATAAATGCTTTTTCTTTAGTACCAATACACTTTTCTGTTGTGAACGTAAATAAAGCACCATCTTCTAATATTACACCGTCTTCCATTACGCCAACACGTAATTTAGGACCTTGTAAATCTGCTAAAATGGCAACATTAAAGCCATTCTCCTCATTAATTTCTCTAATTGTTTTTACCGTCTTTCTAACGTTATCGTAATCTGCATGCGAAAAATTAATTCTAAAAACGTTTACGCCCTCTAAGGCTAAGTTTGTTAAAATTTCTTTAGAATCTGTTGCTGGACCAAGGGTAGCAACTATTTTTGTTTTTTTATAATCTGTCATATTAAAATATTAAAAAGTCTTTAGACTTTAAGGTGTTTTTATCTATTGAATAGGATGTTATAATCTGTTCAATGTTTTTAATTTTATTTACTGCATTTGCTACAAACTCAAAACTTATTTCCCCAGAAATTTTAATAAAAAAATCTACTTTTTTCTTTTCTGGTATTAAATATGTTTTTGTTTCAGTTGTTAACAGTAATTCGTTTGATTCTGTTTGATTTTCTCTTTTAAAACTATTGGCTATTAAAAACCAATCAAAGTCGTACTTTTTACTAGAGAAATTATAGATAGAAAACGATGCTCTCTTTTTATCGCTTTCAAACTCTAAATTTTTTTGAGATTTAGAAAAATGCGTGTTTAAATTTTTGTTTAGTAAATAAGCCAGCTTATAATCTTCTAAAGCTGTATGAATTCCTATTAAAGAATATTCTTCTTCAGAAAAATCTCCTAAACCTAAAGCATGAATCTGCATACATTCTAAATTTATTCTAAATAATCAATCCTGCTAAAATACTAATAGTTTATGATTTGTTAGCGAGTACGCTAAGTTATATTCACGAAAACGTTATCGCTTTAATCTAAAGAAATCTCATTTTGAAAAGCAAAATATACTCTTTTTGAAGCTTGTTCTTCTGCTTTTTTCTTAGAAGTAGCTCTTCCTTTAGCAATTTGCTCACCATCAATGCTTATTTTAACACTAAAGTGTTTTACAGGATCGTTACCAGAATCTTCATACGTATCAAAAGTATATTTTTTCTTTTGCTTCTGACACCATTCTATAATTAAGCCTTTATAACTTGTAATTTTACCTTCTAACTTCGCAATATCTACATGCGGTACAATTACATTTTGATGTATAAATTTCTGACAAGAATTATATCCCTTATCCATAAAAATAGCACCTATTAAGGCTTCAAAAATATTACCATGAATATTATCACCAACGTTTGTTTGATCAATATTACTTTTTACAAAACGAATTAAGTTTAAATCTTTTCCTAGTTCATTTAAATGCTCTCTGCTTACAATTTTAGAGCGCATTTGAGTTAGATATCCTTCCGATCCACTAGGGACTTTTTTATACAAATAAGCCGCAATTACAGAGCCTAGAATAGAATCTCCTAAAAACTCTAAACGTTCATAATTAATAGGATTCCCTTTTTTATCTGTCATTTGAACAGATCTATGGGTAAAAGCTTTTTTATATTTATTTATTTTTCTTGGAGAAAAATTTAGTAGTTTTTTTAATTCGCCGTGCAATACTGCATCTTCTTTAGAATGCACTTGAACTATTTTGCGAATAAAATTCATAGATTATTCGTCTATTTTCTTAAAAGCTACACATGCGTTATGCCCCCCAAAACCAAAAGTATTACTCATAGCAACCTTAATTTCTCTCTTTTCAGGTTTGTTTAAGGTTAAGTTTAAGTCTGGATTAATGTTCTCATCAGAATTTTGATGATTAATTGTAGGTGGTACAATACTGTGTTTCATTGCTAAAATTGCAGCAATAGACTCTATAGCACCAGCAGCACCTAATAAGTGGCCAGTCATAGATTTAGTAGAGTTAATATTAATGTTCTTGGCATGCTCTCCAAAAACAGCTGAAATTGCTTTCAATTCTGCAACGTCTCCAAGCGGAGTAGAGGTACCATGTGTATTAATATGATCTACATCTTCGGGTTTTATACCAGAATTTTCTAAGCAGTTTTTCATTACAGCAATTACCCCAATACCTTCTGGATGTGGTGCTGTAATATGGTAAGCATCAGATGACATTCCGCCTCCAATTACCTCTGCATAAATTTTTGCGCCTCTTGCTTTGGCATATTCATATTCTTCTAAAACAAGCGCTCCTGCGCCCTCACCTAAAACAAAACCTTCTCTACTAGCGTCAAATGGTCTTGAAGCAGTTTCTGGAGTTTCATTTCTTGTTGACAAGGCTTGCATAGAGCTAAATCCTCCAACTCCTGCAATCGTAATTGCCGCTTCACTACCTCCTGTTACAATCACATCACAATATCCTAAACGAATATAGTTTAACGCATCTATCATCGCATTTGCAGAAGAAGCACATGCGGAAACAGTTGTGTAATTAGGCCCCATAAATCCGTATTTTATAGAAATATGTCCTGGGGCAATATCTGCAATCATTTTTGGAATAAAGAAAGGATTAAATTTTGGAGTCCCATCTCCTGCAGCGTAGTTTAAAACTTCATTTTGAAGTGTTTCTAAACCACCAATTCCTGCTCCCCAAATAACACCAACTCGCAACTTATTAATAGTTTCTAGATCTAATCCAGAATCTACTATTGCTTCATCTGAAGCAACCATAGCATACTGGGTAAATTTATCCATCTTACGAGCAGATTTTCTATCGATGAAATCTGTAGGATTAAAGTTTTTTACTTCACAAGCAAAACGAGTTTTGGACTTGGAAGCATCAAAATGCGTAATAGGTGCAGCTCCGCTAACTCCGTTAACTAAAGCGTTCCAATATTCTTCAATATTATTTCCTATGGGCGTTAATGCTCCAAGTCCAGTTACTACAACTCGTTTTAATTGCATATAAGTATTACTTTTTTGCTGCTTCTATATAACTAACCGCTTGACCTACAGTTCCAATGTTTTCTGCTTGATCATCTGGAATTTGAATATCAAATTCTTTTTCGAATTCCATAATTAACTCAACAGTATCTAAAGAATCTGCTCCTAAATCGTTTGTGAAGCTAGCTTCCGTTGTTACTTCATTATCGTCTACGCCTAATTTGTCTACGATAATAGCTTTTACTCTTGATGAAATGTCTGACATAATTTTTTAATTTTAAATTTTAAATCTTGGCAAAAATACAATTCTTATTAATTATAACTAATATTTGTGCCTAAAATGATTATTAAAAGTAAATAAAATAATTTAATCTTTACTTAAAATAATCAGTTTGTTAATAATTATCCCTTTTTTTGTACCTTAGATAGATAGGTATGAAGCGTATTGTTGTTTTTGCATCTGGTTCAGGATCGAACGCAGAGAACATTATTAAATTCTTTAAGCACACTAAAACTGCAAAGGTTACCAATGTGTTGTGTAACAATGAACATGCAAAAGTTTTTGAAAGATGTATAAGATTAGAAACTAAATGTTTACACTTTAATAAAAACGACTTTTCTATTTCAGATACCGTATTAAATATTTTAAAAAATGAAGCAGACTTCATCGTTCTTGCTGGGTTTTTATGGAGAATCCCACAAAAAATAGTAACTGCTTTTCCAAATAAAATAATTAATATTCATCCTGCATTATTGCCAAAATATGGTGGAAAAGGAATGTATGGAATACATGTTCACAAGGCAGTAAAAGAAAATAATGAAGATGAAACCGGAATTACAATACACTATGTAAATGAAAATTATGATGAAGGTGCCATAATTTTTCAAGCAAAAACCGAATTAAATACCAAAGATACTCCAGAAACAATTGCAGAAAAGATTCATCTTTTAGAACAGCATTACTTTCCGAAGGTAATAGAAGAAGTAATTTTAGCCATAAATGAGTAAAAAAAAGTTTTATGTAGTTTGGAACGGCCGTAAAAAAGGGATTTATACGTCTTGGAATGTCTGTAAAAAACAAATTGATGGCTTTGAAAGTGCGCAATACAAATCTTTTGCAGATTTAGACGCTGCTGAAATTGCGTTCTCGAAAAACTATGAGGACTACAAAGGACAAAAAACTAAAAAACCAACACTTTCCTCTGCCGAAAAAGCAAGCTATGGAAGCCCTAATTTAGAAAGTATTTCTGTAGATGCAGCCTGTTCTGGAAACCCTGGAAAAATGGAATACAGAGGTGTTTTAACCCATAACAAACAAGAGATTTTTATAAAAGGACCTTATAAAAGAGGTACTAATAACATTGGTGAATTTTTAGCATTGGTGCATGGAATTGCATTATTAAAGAGTAAAAACAAAGAAGATATTCCTATTTATTCTGATTCTAGGATTGCTATGAGTTGGGTAAAACAAAAAAGGTGTAAAACTAATATTACTTTTGACGCTTCTAATAAAGACCTTTTAGAGCTCATAAAAAGAGCCGAAAATTGGTTAAAAGAAAACACCTTTAAAAACCCCATTTTAAAATGGGAGACGAAAGCTTGGGGAGAAATTCCAGCAGATTTTGGAAGGAAATAATGGATATAATAAAAGCCCAAAACTAATTAGTTTTGGGCTTTTATTATTTATAGGCATCTTAACTTTTTTTCTAAAAACACAAACCTATATAGAAGCTTTCATTAACTCTCTAT
>CAJXAS010000089.1 GCA_913050305.1 uncultured Polaribacter sp.
TTTGAATATGGTGCACCACCGCATGGAGGTTTGGCTTTTGGGTTGGATAGATTGGTTGCTATTTTAGGCGGACAAGAAACGATTAGAGATTTTATTGCGTTTCCAAAAAATAATTCTGGACGAGATGTAATGATCGATGCGCCTGCCTTTATAGATGATACGCAATTAAAAGAATTAAGCTTGAAATTAGATATTCAAGAATAGAAATTACTTTTTTAAACATTTAGACTTCACATGTTTGTAAAATTTGTGAGGTCTTTTTTTATCTAATTTTTTTAGTACTTTTAAACTATGAAAAATACCATCCTACTTTTAGTATTGTTTATTTCAGTTGCTGCATTTGCTCAAAAAATTACAGGAGACGAACTTTTAGAAAAGTCAATTAACTTTCATGACCCAACTGGAAATTGGGATACGTTTCATGGCGAACTTATTGTTACTATGGAAACACCAAAAGGAGCTCAAAGAAAAAGTAGCATACAAATACATCTTCCGAAGCAGTATTTTTCAGTAGAAACTGCAAGAGACAGTATCGTGACAAAACAGATTGTACATAAAGAAGTTTGTAGTTTTGCCATTAATGGAATCACAAATCTATCTGAGGAATTAATAGAGAAATATAGTTTGAATTGTAAACGTGCAAAGATGTTTAAAAACTATTATACCTATTTGTACGGCTTACCAATGAAATTAAAGGATAAAGGCACTATTGTTGATCAAACAGTAACAACTAAAACTTTTAAAGGAAAGGAATATTTGGTTTTAAAAGTGAACTATTCTAAGGAAGTAGGTAAAGATACTTGGTACTTTTAT
Source organism: uncultured Polaribacter sp. (assembly GCA_913050305.1). Taxonomy (GTDB): domain Bacteria; phylum Bacteroidota; class Bacteroidia; order Flavobacteriales; family Flavobacteriaceae; genus Polaribacter. The sequence goes on from CAJXAS010000089.1 coordinate 814, forward strand.
TTTGATCCAAAAACATATGCTATGGAAGTGTATCAGTTTTTTAAAGAAGTAAAAAATAGTGGAGAATATATTTTACTATCAGGTTTAGAAACTATTAATAATATTAAGATGCCTAAAAATAGAGCTTGGTATTATAATAAAGATGATGGTTATTTAGGAACAGATATATTGTCATTAAAGAAATAATTATAAATGCCAACAACAAAAAAAATATACAAAAATATATTAATTTGGAGATATAAGTACATCTCTCAGCGTCAGTTTATTTATATTTTAAGTATTCTGGTTGGTTTTTTATCTGGGGTTGCAGCACTTATTTTAAAAAATTTAACACACTTTTTCCAACACCTTTTAGAAGGTAATTTAGTGCGCTATTATCACAATGCCTTTTACTTTGTATTCCCTATAATAGGACTTACTATTGTTTATTTTATTATAAAATTTATTATAAGAGAAAAAGTAGATCATGGGATTCCATCTACACTTTTTGCTATTTCTAAGCGCAAAGGAATTATAAAACGTAAAAAAATGTTTGCATCTATATTAACGGCCCCCATAACTGTAGGTTTTGGTGGTTCTGTTGGTTTAGAGGGCCCAACCGTGGCAACAGGTGCAGCAATAAGTTCTAACATTGCGCGCTTATTTCACTTGAATCAAACTACTAGAAGTTTATTAATTGGTTGTGCTGCTGCTGGTGCATTATCTTCTATCTTTAAGGCGCCCATTGCTGCAATTATTTTTGCTATTGAAGTATTTAGTTTAGACTTAACAATTGCGTCTATGTTGCCGTTGCTTTTAGCATCATTATCAGCTATAATTACCTCACATTTTTTCTTTGGGTCAGATGTCTTACTTCCTTTTAAATCAGTAGCTATTTTCTCAATAAAAGAGGTTCCTTTTTATATTATTTTAGGAATAGTAACTGGTTTAACTTCTATCTATTTTACAGAAGTATATGATAGGATTCAGAAATTTTTCGATAAAATAGATTCGCCAATAAAACGCATGCTAATTGGCGGAACAGGTTTAGGTATTTTGATTTATTTTATTCCGCCTTTATACGGTGAAGGCTTTGAGGTTATTAATAATTTAATAGCCGGAAACCCTGAGGAAGCCTTAAAAAATAATTTTATGCATTTAGATTTAACTAATGTTTGGATTGTTATCCTTTTACTAACGGGTTTGGTTTTTTTTAAAATTATAGCAAGTGCCTTGACCTTTGGTGCTGGCGGTGTTGGAGGTATTTTTGCACCAACTCTATTTATGGGAAGTATTTTAGGTAATGTGGTAGCAAAAATTATAAATAATACCGGACTTTCTACTATTTCTGAAAGTAACTTTACCTTAGTTGGTATGGCTGGTTTAATGGCGGCTGTTTTGCATGCACCACTAACTGCAATATTTTTAATAGCAGAGGTTACTGGGGGTTATGGCCTTTTTATTCCGTTAATGATAACGGCTGCAATTTCTTATTCTCTTGCAAAATATGTGCATCCTTATTCTGTGTATGCAATGGAACTAGGTAGAAAAGGAGAATTGATTACCCATGATAAAGACCATGCAGTTTTAACCTTAATGGAGATAGATAAAGTTATAGAAAATAATTTTATCACTGTCTACGCTAATATGAGCTTGGGTGAAATGATAAAAGAAGCAGTGGTAAAATCGAACAGGAATATTTTTCCTGTAGTAGATCAAGAAAGTAATAGGCTATTGGGTATTATTTTGTTAGATGATATTAGATCTATTATGTTTGACCAGACCTTATATAATAAAGTAATTGCAAGAGAAGTAATGCAAAAACCACCAGAAGTTATAGTTGTTGGAAAAGACAGAATGACAGATGTTATGAAGAAGTTTCAAAAAAGTGGCGCATGGAATTTACCAGTTATTGAAAATAATAAATACATTGGTTTTATTTCTAAGTCTAAGTTGTTAACAGCTTATAGAAATAAATTAATCGAAGTTACTAGTTAAAGAAAATAAATTAAAATGAGAGCAAACAATTTTACTCAAAACATGTTAAAGAAGTCTAACGCCGAGTTAGAAAATATTTTAGAAGATAAAAAGATGTATACAGATGAGGCGATACAAGCAGTAATTTGGGAGTTAGAAAATAGAAATATCATTGAAAAAGGCTCCATTACTCAAAATCCAGTTATTTTTGAAAAAGATGTTTTAATCGAAGAAAAAGAATTAGATAAAGCTCATCGTGAGGCTTCATCTGAGGTAACGGTTTCCCCAATTTTATATTCAAAAAGAGCAATACAGGGATTTACTATCTTTTTTAGCACCTTATTTGGTGCTGTTTTATTAATGAGTAATTTAAAAAAAATGAACAAACCAAAGGCAAGAGTTGAAGTGCTTGTTTTCGGGATTTCCTATACCTTTCTAACCATTATACTTTTAGATTACCTTCCAAAAACATTTTTTCTAACAATACTTTTCAACTTAGTTGGGTATGCTGTTTTAGTGGAATATTTTTGGAATAAAAATTTGGGGAAAGAGCTACAGCACCAAAAGAAGCAAATTTCTAAGCCATTAATTATTTCATTTGCAATTTTAGTGCTTTTGGTACTTCTTCAATTTTACATAGTACCTTAGGGTAATAGAAAGATTTAAAACCCATTAAGAACCCCATTTTTCTTTAAGAGGAATTAATTCTTTCTGAGACTTTATAGCAGGCTTTTGATTTACAATGCCTGTTTTTAAACAGGTGTAAAGTAAAAAAATAATTTCTAAATCCTCGGAATTTAAAAGTAAAATGTTGCTGGTGTTTTCTTCAAAAGATTCAGCAAAAGCATCATTTATTTCTGCTATTTTAATCCCGTTTTTAAAAATCGATTGCTTTTGAAAATAATGAATTTGAACCTCATAAAAATCGTTACCTAATTGCAATTTAAAAACAGAATTTGTAGTATTACTAGAAATCAAAACAAGACTTTCTTTATTTTTAGGTGAAATATTATAAGACATTCTCCATTTCCAAAACTTAAATTTTTTAGCAATGGTGTATATAATTTCATTATCTAAATTATAAATTTCAGAAGTAGTTTTCCCAAACTCTAAAAACCAACTTGCTTTATATTGCAGCGCATCTAAATTATTATAAGCCTTTAAATTATTGTTAGAATGGTCTATTTTATAATTTATTTTTTCCATAGTATTTATAAAAAATTAAAGATATAACTTTTGTAGTTTTGCAATATGAAATTAGCGTTAAAAATAATGTTTATTGTCTTTTTAGTTTGGATGGCAGTAGGAGCGTATTTAGTAAATACAGAGCATGAAAAAGCACAGATTGTAATGGGTTTAGGTATTTTATATCTCGCATTTTTATTTATGCCTTTCTTTATTTATTATAGATATAGAGACGGTAAATACAAGAAATATATTTTAAATGATCAAAAGTTAAGAGATGCTTTTAGTCAGCAAGCCAAGAAGTAGTTATTATTTTTATTATTCATTTTACCTTTAGTATTTGTTACCGCCGTTTTATGTCTCAAAGAGAAGAATAGTTCGTACTTTTGTAGTCTATGATAGACGCAAAAGAAGCAATTTCTGAAAAGGCAGTTTTAATTGGTGTAATTACGCAACAACAGAATGAAACCCAGTCTGATGAGTATTTAGATGAGTTAGAGTTTTTAACATCTACCGCTGGTGGAGTTACCGTAAAACGCTTTGTTCAGAAGATGGAAAGACCAAATCCTAAAACTTTTTTAGGAGTTGGTAAGCTAGATGAAGTAAGAGCTTATATAGAGTCTAACGGAGTTGGTACCGCTATTTTTGATGACGAGTTATCACCAGCTCAAATAAGAAACATAGAAAAAGTTTTAGATTGTAAAATCTTAGACAGAACCAATTTAATCTTAGATATTTTTGCACAAAGAGCACAGACTAGCTCAGCAAAAACACAAGTAGAGCTGGCACAATGTCAATATCTATTGCCTCGTTTAACAAGACTTTGGACACACCTTGACAAACAAAAAGGGGGTATTGGAATGCGTGGACCTGGTGAAACAGAAATAGAAACAGATAGACGTATTATTCGTGATAAAATAGACCTTCTAAAAAAGAAATTAAAGACCATTGATAAACAAATGGCTGTTCAGCGAAAAAATCGCGGTAAAATGGTACGTGTTGCCTTAGTTGGTTATACCAATGTTGGGAAATCTACCTTGATGAACGTAATTAGTAAAAGTGATGTTTTTGCTGAAAACAAATTATTTGCAACTTTAGATACAACGGTTAGAAAAGTAGTTATTAAGAACATTCCGTTTTTAATGACAGACACTGTAGGTTTTATTAGAAAACTACCAACACAATTAGTAGAATCTTTTAAATCTACCCTAGATGAGGTTAGAGAAGCAGATTTATTATTGCACGTTGTAGATATTTCACATCCAAATTTTGAAGATCATATTGCTTCTGTAAACGGAGTTTTAGCTGACATTAAATGTGCAGATAAAACAACTGTAATGGTTTTTAATAAGATTGACGCATATGCCCACGAAACCATAGAGGAAGATGATATTGTTACAGAAAGAAGTAAAATACATTATACGCTAGAAGATTGGCAAAAAACTTGGATGAATGATAAAAATGAAACTTCTATTTTTATTTCTGCTTTAAATAAAGAAAATTTAGAAGAGTTTAAGGAAACAGCATATAATGAAGTGAAGAAAATTCACATCGAACGTTTTCCTTATAACAACTTTTTATATGATGAATATAAAGAAGAGGAATAGATTCCCTTCACTCTTTTTTAGATTGATAAAAGTTGTAGTACTACTGTAATAGGACAGCTCCAATAATTGAGTATAAAAATGAAAATAAAAAACCTCAAGAATTTCTTGAGGTTTAATAAATATTAATTTTTTTTTAAAGTGCGTAGCTCAAGCCAAACAACCAGTAAGATTGTAATTTATTATCTACAGTGCTAAATGTTGGTTGAGTTAAAGGAGCAGCTAAAGCGTTATTCAAGTTAATAGCGTTGTTTAAAGCCTCTTGTTTGTTGTTTCTTAATCCAAGTTCAAAGCCTAAACCAAGCCCATTCCAGATTGTATAAGCAAAAGAATTTGTAAATGTCCAGTTAGATAAATCGCCATCTGAATAGCTTTGAAATATAGATAAGTTAGATTTTAAACTTAAACCTCCATATTTGTTTGTATAATCTGCAACTATTTTTGCACCTAAAGAAGAGTCAAAAGCACTACTAGCGTCACTAAAAACAAAATTGTAGTTACCAGGATGCATTACAACCACTAAATTGCTAGTTGGTGTCCAAGTTAAACCAGCACCAATATCCAAATATCCAGGATCATTAAAATTGTCTATAATTGTAGTTCTGTATTCGACTAAACCAGAAATTGCCCACTTTTTATTTAACCTTCTACCATATAAAGAAGAAATTGTAAAAACGTCTGTAGCAGTCTCAAAACCTTCATCTCCGTCAACAGATTCATCATCTAATTTTACCCAACCAAGGTTAATTGTACCTGAGTTTCTCCAAAAGTATGTGTCTTCAATTAAATTAGCATAACCATTAATTGAAACACCAATATTTCCTGCAGACGCATTTGGAGCTGTTCTAGAATACCAATTATTGAAGCCAGATAAACTAGCGCCAATGGTACCAAAAGCACCTTTTTTCCAACCGGTAAGCGCATCAATTTTATCTTGTAAGCTATTTACTTCTCCTTGTAATTTTTCGATTTCCACCTTTTTAGGAGCTTGTTCTTTTTTTAATTCTTCCGCAGTTTGTGCGTTTATCGATAATCCTATAAAAGCAAAAAGTAATGACAGTGATATTTTTTTCATTTTCGTTATTTTTTTACTTGTAAAAGTATTCTTTTTTTTAGATTAAAAATGTTTCAAAAAGTCCTTTTTTCGTGAAAATTATAGTTTACACCTAAGCCAAAAAGTTGTCTAAATTGAATTTTAGAAGAAGAATTATCATCGATTATTGTATGAAAGGTCATGTGCATTTTAATGTGTTTATTTACTTTAAAACGAATGTTTGTTTGATAATCTAAATCTACATTACCAACATTGGCTAAGTAATCTGAATACATGGTTATAATATTTTCCATTTCAACATTTTTCATGACACTAAATTTATAATATCCAGAAAGGTTAAAACCTAAACTAAATGCTGTGTTCTTACCTTCTTCAACACCAAATTTTCCAGAAAAAAAATCATTTACAAATGTATATCTTGCGGTCGCAGGTGCAATATTTACGCTTAACTCATCAGATTTTTTAAATAACATTCCTGGTCCAAAAGTTAAATAAGCAGGTGCTAAAAATTCTGAAACCATTGATTTAGGCTCTTGTTTATAGTCGAAACCTTTTGTGTATTGCGTTCTAAGGTTTCCAATAAAGGATAAAAACCAATTAGGGCTAGTTTTTAGTCCTAATACTGTGTTCAATTCGAAACGATCATCTGTTTTCCGGTACCCTTGTTCACTAACATAACTAATACCATATCCTGTAATTATTCTGGTATCCCAATTTATATTTTCCTTTTTGTAGTTAAAATCGTAGTTCAAGTTTATATTTCCTGCTATCGTATTTTGTCCACCAGATGCCCAATTAGAAAAAGAAGATTGATTAAAGATAAAAGCAAGCCTTCCGTTCACTTTCCATTTTGGCTTTAATATAGTATCTTTTTCCTTGTCTTGTGAATAAGAATTTGATACTATGAGTATACATAGAATAAGGAGAATTCTGTTCAAAG
>CAJXAS010000090.1 GCA_913050305.1 uncultured Polaribacter sp.
CTACACAAGGAACTACAAAAGAAGGTGACAAAGATTATATTGTGCGAGCTTCCCTATCACCAAATTTAAATCTTGAACTACATAAGAAAGTGTTTTTAAGTTTTGTTGAAAGTCTTTAATATTAATTTATAAACTGTTACTGGAAGCTGGGAATCTATTTGTTAACATAACGGTTATTTTTAACAAATAGGTTGATTTATTCGAAGGAACAAAGGAATCTTTTTAATTTAGACCTAATTTTTAAAGAATAGTTTAACTTCTTTAATAAAGACTGTAACAAAACCTTTAAATTTACCCACTAAAATAGATAATAAATACAACCAAACCTATTATGAAAAATTTATTACAAGTTTTATTTTTAGTTTTATGCTGCTTAGGTTGCTCATCTTCTGGAAACTCTGATACTTTTATTAAAGATACAACTGGCCGTTATTTATTTAATGTTAACGAAGTTTTAGAGGTTTATTATAAGGAACAAGTCTTGTTTGTAAAATGGCGAGGAAGAGAAGATATTCAACCTTTAAAAATAAACGATAGTTCCTTCTATATGAAAGAATTAAATGAAAAGATAATATTTATTACAACTCCAAAAACGCATATAGAGTTGGATGAGAAAACGGAGCATAAAGGTGTAAAGTATCACTTTAAAAAAATGGATATTGGTGAGAAAACGCCAAAAGAGTATTTTGACGCTGAAGATTTTCAGAATGCTCAGATTGGTTTTATTAAAATTCAAAAAACAGATTCTTTAAACCCTGCCATAAAGCAGAGTGTTTTGAGCCGAGTAGGATATAACTATCAAAACAACAAGAATTTTAAAAAGGCTATTGAAATCTTAAAAATAAATACCCTTCTTTATCCAACCAGCTCCAATACCTATGATCAATTAGGAGATGCATATTTAAAAACTAAAGACACCACGAACGCTATTGTAAATTACACGAAAGCATTGTCTATAAATCCAGAAAATCGTGGTTCTTTAAGAATGTTGAGTGAAATTAGTGAAAAATAAACCTAGTTAAACCCATGGCTATAAACATTATGGGCTTCAAATTTTTTAATTTTTATATGTATTAAAATACTCATATCTTTAAAACATAATTTGTAGCCATATGAAAACTGCACAAGAATGGTTTGATGAGTGCGCAATTAGCCATCAAAATAAAACAAATCAACTAGTACATTATATTTGTGTTCCGGTAATTTTCTTTAGTGTAATTGGACTCTTAATGAGTATACCAAATGAGTTTTTAGAAATTAATTTTGGTTTGTACAATCCATTAATAGAAAATTGGGCAGCCGTTGTTGGAATTATCATCTCTTTTTTTTACCTACGTTTAGGTTTCTGGTATTTTATAGAAATGCTTTTTGTAATACTATTGTGTATTATCGGAAATTATTGGTTAAGTAACAATACAAACCTATTGTATGCATCTATAAGCATTTTTGTTTTAGGTTGGATTGGCCAATTCTGGGGACATAAAATTGAGGGTATAAAACCTTCTTTTATTAAAGATTTACAGTTTTTATTGATTGGTCCTCTATGGGTTATTCAGAAATTAGGCAGCAAGAAAAAATAGAATGAAACAAGAAATAACATTTGAAGATTTTCTAAAAGTAGATCTTAGAATAGGAACTATTATTGAAGTAAACGATTTTCCAAAAGCTAAAAAACCTGCGTATCAATTAAAAATAGATTTTGGAGCTTTAGGAATTAAAAAAACAAGTGCTCAAATTACAGATTTGTACTCAAAAAAAGATTTACTAAACAAACAAGTATCTGCTATTGTAAATTTTAAACCTAGACAGATTGCCAATTTCATAAGCGAAGTCTTAGTTTTAGGTATTTACAATACGGAAGGAAAAGTTGTTTTATTAAAATCTTCTAAGCAGGCTAAAAATGGAGAAACGATTGGGTAATTTTTAGTTTTAAATTAAGAGAATGTTTCGTGTGACGCAATGAAAATTTATTAATTCTTAGGGTTATTCAAAATCACTAAAGCTCCAATTACACCAGGAATCCAGCCACATAGAGTTAGTAATAAAATAATAAAGAAAGAACCACAACCTTTTCCAATTACTGATAATGGTGGAAAAACGATAGCTAGTAAAACTCTAAAAAAACTCATTTATATATTTAATTAGTTATAGTAATAAGACGTTTATCTATTGATTTTGTTACCGAAATAAATCGAAAAACCTCAAGGCTTAACTCTAAAACTTCGCGACTCCGGAACTTGGTTACTCTAAACAAATTCTCGTTACGGTTTTTTTCGTTATTCAGAAAACTACTCGAAGTTACTTTATGAATATTAAGACTTCTACTCTTTGTAAATTTAAAAAACTACATCTTATCTCCAAAGAAAATAGCATTCATTAGTAGCTTATTTGTTCCGTACCAAAAGGCTCTAAAATTAGTATTATCTGTAAATATAAGAACACGCCCTTTACCTAATTTTTCTACCTTAAAAGGAAGCGTATTTTTAATACGTTTTGCATTTTCTTTAGAAATATAACCACTTAACAATGGGTTTTCTGTGTATTGAATAGGATTATTATAACTTTTAGTATCTGCTTTTATAAACAAAGTAGAGTTTCTAAACAACGCTAATTTATCGCTGTTATAACCAAAATTTATAGGATGGGACCTGTCTAAATTTGCTTCAAAAATAGCACCACCAATATACTGTGCACCAGACTGTAATGACTTATTTTCAAATGAAACATTCTGAATCGTATCCATCTTTGTTTTATCAAAATCTAAACTGATAAACTTACTTTTTTCCAACCATTTTGCTGTATTCTTGTAACCTATTAAAACACCACCATTTTTAACCCAAGTTTTCAATTTCTCTTCTGATACTTTTCCTAATTTGGAACTGCTAGGAACTATAATAGCTGTGTATTTACTTATATCTATTTTCGTAAAATAACTCATATCTAAACGTGTTAATTTCATATCAAAACGTTGATCTAACAAATGCCAAATTTCTCCAGAATCATTTCCTGCTATTCCGTTGCCCACTAGCATTGCTACTTTCTGATTCTTAATATTACTGAAGTTATTACTTCCTAAATCAATTCCATCATTTAAACCCGTAGTAACTCCGTTGATAGCAGTATGACTTTCTACTGCTGTTTTTTGTAAAAATTGATACAATTTTAACGCGCCTAAATCCTGATTCTGAACAGGAATAAAAATAGTTCCATATTCATATGAAGTGCCACCATTTTTAAAGTTCTTCATAGAAACTTTTGCATGTAGTCCTTTTTGTAAGATTGCGTTCAATGCTTTTGGTGCATAATATTCATTCCAAGGCATTAAATAACCATAATCACTTTTAAAAGAAACAATACCCTCTTTCATTTTTAATTCAGAAATCTCATTCCCTGCTTTTTTAAGTGAAATATTCTCAGCGTAATCGACACCAAATGCATAATTAAAAGTCCAAGCTGAAACATCATAAAACAAACTATCTTTAAACTTTTTTCGAACATCAAACATTGCTTTTACCAAACGTTGATTCTTTTGATTCATAGGAACTACATAACTATATCCTTTCTTAAACGTATTCCCATTTTGAGTGAAATCGTCTTTCACCTCATGAATTTTAATTTGATGACGCTTTAAAACTTCCGCCAAATGATAACTCTTAGCAGCATCTTTTTCATCACCAAAAACTAGCGCTTTATTTACGCCTGTGCTTCTAGATTCTTTGTAAAAATTTTGTTGGTATTTCAAAATTTTAATTCTCATCTTTCGCGCAGCTTCTAAAGTAGATAATGCAGCCGTAAACTGATTTCTGATGGTAAAAGGGAATGTTAGTACACCGTTTACAGTTTCTTGCGCGTGCCCTCTAGAACTTGCCTGCTCAAACAAAATACCAATACTTCCGTTAATATCTGGAAACGTAGACCCCTTACCGTAGTAAAAATCATCAAAGCTTTCTTCAGAATAATAAAGAGAACCTATTTTATCTAAAGCTTTTGCGTGATAAGTTGCAATTTCTTTAGTTAAATCTTGATTCATTTGAGGAGTTAAGGGGTTTGTTCTGCTCGGAATTCCTGGTTGAAAAAAGAAACTAGAATTACTTCCCATTTCATGATGATCCGTTAGAATATTAGGCAGCCATTTATGAAAACTTGCAATTCTTGCTCTACTCTCTGGTAATTGCACTGGTAACCAATCTCTGTTCATATCGAATTGATAATGATTGGTTCTTCCTCTTGGCCAAATTTCTGTATATTCTCTGTCGTTTGGATCTGGATTAATGTTTTTACTTCTATTTGTGTTTGCCCAGTATGCAAAACGTTGCAATCCATCAGGATTAAAAGATGGATCAAATAAAATAACAGCATTATTCAACAAGTCATCTATTGCTGTTCCTTGTGCAGCAGCTAAATAATAAGCAACAGCCAATGCAGCGTTAGATCCACTTGGTTCGTTTCCATGTATTGAAAACCCTTGATACACCACAATAGGATTTTCTGCAATAGATACAGAACTACTGTTTGTTGCTTTAATATGTGTTTTTCTAATACTTTCTAAATTCTGATGATTTTTTGGTGAAGTAATCGTTAATAATAACAGGGGTCTGTCTTCGAATGTTTTGCCTCTATATTCAATAGAAATTCTATCTGACGAAGCCGCCAAAGCTTTCATATATTCAACTAACTTATCATGTGTAATGTGCCATTCGCCTACTTCATGACCAATAACAGAAACTGGAGTTGGAATACTTTTATCATAGCTTACATCTTTTGGTAGATAATATGATAAATCTACTTTCTGCGCTATTGTAGAAAACGACACAAATAGACATAGGAATAAAAGTTTTTTCATAAGAAATAAAGTTAGGTTTTGAACAAATATAGCAATTCCAATAATAGTTCCTAAATACTTTAACAGTGATTTATAAATTCTAAAAAACGTTAAAACCAAAAAAGCTCAAGAACTAAATCTTGAGCTTTTAAAATATTTATAATTTTTCTAATTTTATCTTCTACTATAATTAGGAGATTCTTTAGTAATATGAACATCATGAGGATGACTTTCATTAATTCCACTGGCAGTAATTCTAACAAATTTTCCAGTTTCTTTTAATGTTTCGATATCTTTAGCTCCACAATATCCCATTCCTGCGCGCAAACCACCAACAAACTGATGAATACTTTCATCTAAGTCTCCTTTATAAGGAACTCTGCCCACAATTCCTTCAGGAACTAACTTTTTAATATCTGCTTCTACATCTTGAAAGTAACGGTCTTTAGAACCTTGTTTCATTGCTTCTACAGATCCCATACCTCTATAAGATTTGAACTTTCTTCCTTCATAAATAATCATTTCTCCAGGAGATTCTTTTGTACCTGCTAATAAAGAACCTAGCATTACACAATCTGCACCTGCAGCAATTGCCTTCGGAATATCACCTGTATAACGAATTCCACCATCTGCAATTACGGGAACTCCACTACCTTTAATAGCCGCAGCAACCTCTAAAACTGCAGAAAATTGAGGAAACCCAACTCCAGCGATAATTCTAGTAGTACAGATAGAACCAGGACCGATACCTACTTTTACAGCATCTGCCCCTGCTTCTACTAAATATTTAGCAGCAGCACCTGTTGCAATATTTCCAACAACCACATCTAAATTAGGAAATGCAGCTTTTACTTGCTTTAAAACCGTTACCACTCCTTTTGTATGACCGTGGGCTGTATCTATGATTACAGCATCTACACCCGCTTTTACAAGCGCTTCTGCCCTTTCTACAGCGTCATTCGTAACACCTAGCGCAGCAGCAACTCTTAATCTACCAAAAGAATCTTTGTTAGCAATTGGTTTCTGAGTAACTTTTGTAATATCTCTAAACGTAATTAATCCTTTTAAGATATATGCATCATCTACGATTAACAGTTTTTCTATTTTATAATTTTGTAAGATCTTCTCTGCATCATTTAAAGAAGTTCCAACAGCAGCAGTTACCAAGTCTTTACTTGTCATAATGTCTACAATTGCTATGGTTCCATCATGCTCAAAACGTAAATCTCTGTTCGTTACAATTCCTTTTAAAGTGCCGTCTTCAGCAACAATCGGAATTCCTCCAATACCGTGTTCTTTCATGCTTGACTTTGCATCTGCTACAGTAGCCGTTAAAGGCAAGGTCACTGGGTCTAAAATCATTCCAGATTCAGCACGTTTTACTCTTCTAACTTCTTGTGCCTGCTGCTCAATAGTCATGTTTTTATGCAAAACTCCAATACCCCCTTCTCTGGCAATTGCAATTGCCAAAGCAGATTCCGTAACAGTATCCATAGCTGCCGAAGCAATAGGAACGTTAATGGTAATGTTTCTCGTAAATTTTGTTTGAATACTTACTTCTCTTGGAAGTACTTCTGAAAAGGCAGGAATTAATAAAACATCATCATATGTTAAACCTTCTCCTAAAATTTTGTCGTTGTGTGCTGTCATGGTGCAATTAAAGTATAATTGCGTACAAATTTACAATATTTTATTGATTCTAGAAACCTTTATATCTTTTCATTTATGAGTCCCAATAGTTCAAAAGTTATATGTAAATTAAAAAAAAGCTAAACAATATTTCTGAAATTATGGTCATTTATTACATTCAAAACTAGAAATCTTGAAAGCATCATAAAACTAAAGCCTAACCTAAAACTTCCACTCAATTGTTACATACGAATTTCTTGGAGGAGACGGAATAATTCCTGGGCCAGGATAACCGGTCGCGCGTCTTGTAAAATAGGCTAAATTAAGTGCATTATTTATACCAGATTCAATTTTAAAGTTTTTATACTTATATGAAAATGAAAGGTCTAAAACGTCATAGGAAGGAAGAAGTCCAATAATACCACTTAAGTTACTGTCTATAGAGTTAGAGGCATCTGTATACTGAGCCGACAAAAATGTGTACTGAACACTAGATGCAAAGTCTTTATAAGTGAACTTCAAACCTGTTTTTAAATTTAATTTTGGTACAAATTCTACTTTTTTTCCTGCAATACCATTTATAGATGAGGCGGTATATTTAGAATCTATAATAGAAGTGTTTGCAAAAAAAGAAGCACCATAAGTAGGGTTTATATTAAGCAGTTTCGTTAAATTCACATCTACCAAACTTTCAAAACCATAAATTGTTGCATTTCCTACATTTCCTCTTTCTGACTTTACATTCCCATCTGGAAATGCTTTTTGCACAAAACCAATTCGATTGTTATAAAAAAGGCCAAAAACACTTACATCATATGAAATTGTTTTGTTATAAATACCTCTAATACCAAAATCTAAATTATACCCTTTCTCATCGGTAATATTGGGATTAATTACAAATGCAGGATTTACAATGCTGATATCTGTAAAAGTAACCGAACGATAGTTTTGCGAAATATTATTGTATATCT
>CAJXAS010000091.1 GCA_913050305.1 uncultured Polaribacter sp.
TGTTAATAAATACTCCCATATTACTAGAAATAATTCTACTTAGGTCATTAATGATGCCTTGATTGTCAACACCACTAATATGTAAAATCACTTTAAAATCTTGTTTTGTAGAGTCTATCCATTTTGCTTGCATAATTCTGTATGCATAATTAGATTGTAAAGAAATGGCATTCGGACAATTTTTTTTATGAATCTTGATGCCTTCATTAATGGTTAAAAAACCAAAAACAGTATCTCCAGGAATAGGAGCACAGCATTTAGATAATATATAATCTAATTTTTCTTCTTCTTTACCAAATACCAATGCATCATAGCTGTTAGAAACTTCATCTGTTTCTATCATTTCTTTGCTGCTAGGGGCCCTTCTTAGTTTAGTTTTAAAGAAATTTAAAATAGTACTGTTTCTTTGTGCAACAAAGGCTTTTAATTTTTTGTTATCTATGGCGCCATTTCCAATTCTAAAAAACAAATCAAAACTAGTTCTAATCTTAAAGAAACCAACAAGCTCATTAATTGTTTTCTCGTTGTAGGGTATTTTTAAATGACGCAATTTTCTTGCTAAAATTGCTTTTCCTTCTTCTGCAATCTCTTTTTCTTCGTCTTTTAAAGCAGCTCTAATTTTTGTTTTTGCTCTAGCAGTAATTACAAAATCTAACCATCTGGCATTTGGTTTGTTGTTTGCCGTGGTTATTACTTCTATTTGATCTCCACTTTTTAAAGTATGACTTAAAGGCACTAGTTTTCCGTTTACTTTAGCACCTCTGCATTTTAATCCCACATCTGTATGCACTGTAAATGCAAAATCTAAGGCAGAAGCATCTTTTGGCAATGATTTTAATTCGCCTTTAGGTGTAAATACATAAATCTCTTTAGAATACAAGTTTAACTTGAACTCTTCGACAAAATCTACGGCATTTAAACTCTGATTCTCTAAAGACTCTTTTAAACGATTTAACCAAGATTCTAAACCATTTTCGGGGTTGTTGTTTTCACCTTGCTTATATTTAAAATGAGCAGCATAGCCTCTTTCTGCAATTTCGTTCATTCTACTAGAACGAATCTGCACTTCTACCCATTGGGCATCAGGGCCCACAACGGTAATATGCAAGGCTTCATAGCCCGTAGTTTTTGGTTGCGAAATCCAATCTCTTAATCTTGTTGGGTTTGGTTTAAAATAATCTGTTACGATCGTATAAATTTTCCATGCATCAAATTTATCGTCATCTGAAGTAGGTGCATAAATAATTCGAATGGCATACTTATCATACACTTCCTCAAAGGTTACGTTTTGCTTCCGCATTTTTCTACGAATAGAGTAGATAGATTTAAAACGTCCTTTTATATCATAGGTAAAATTCTCTTGGTCTAAGCCTGTCTTTAATGTCTCTGCAAAGGTTTTTAAGTATTTTTGTTGTTCTTCTTTACTTTCTTTTATTTTAATAATAATATCATTATAAACTTCAGGTTCTGTATATTTTAAGCCTAAATCTTCTAGTTCTGTTTTAATATTATACAAGCCTAAACGGTGCGCTAAAGGGGCGTAAATGTATAGTGTTTCTGAAGCTATTTTTACTTGTTTGTGCGCAGGCATTGCATCCATAGTTTGCATATTGTGCAATCTGTCTGCAA
Organism: uncultured Polaribacter sp.; assembly: GCA_913050305.1. Taxonomy (GTDB): domain Bacteria; phylum Bacteroidota; class Bacteroidia; order Flavobacteriales; family Flavobacteriaceae; genus Polaribacter. The sequence goes on from CAJXAS010000091.1 coordinate 1,630, forward strand.
TTTTTATAAGAATAACGCGCACATCATCATTTAATGTTAAGAGCATTTTTCTAAAATTCTCTGCTTGTATAGAAGCGTCTTGTTCTTTATTTAAGCGAGAAATTTTTGTGAGACCGTTTACAATTCTAGCAACTGTTTCTCCAAACAACTGCTCCATATCATCTAAGGTATACTCAGTATCCTCTACAACATCGTGCAACAAAGCTGCAGCAATAGAAGTTGCACCCAAGCCAATTTCCATAGCTACAATTTTAGCTACTGCTATTGGATGAAAAATATAAGGTTCACCAGTTTTTCTGCGCTGGTTAGAATGAGCATCTACAGCAATTTCAAAAGCTTTTCTTATGAGTTTCTTATCTGTTACAGACAAAATTTCATACGTACCTTTTAGCAAATCTTTATACCTGCTTGCAATTTCCTTATTTTCTTCTTCTATGGTCGCTGTATATGGCATAAATTACTTTGAAGATTTGGGGTTTAAAATCTAAAGTGAATTTAGGAATAAATTTTTAACAGACAACTATTTATTTTAGGAAGTTTTCAGGTATTTTTAGCAGTAAAAAGGCCAAAGTGCAAACAAAATTATTTGAAATGCCAATGGTTTTAATTAAGGTGTTTTCTGTAAATTATTTTTACTATTGTAGTATTTTTTTTTATAAATAGTTACTCCTTCTTTGATTGTTTCAAGAACTATAATATCTTTGATGTCATTTAATTCAGACTTTAATGGGTTTGCGTTTAGAAGCACTAAATCAGCAATTTTACCAACTTCTAGTGTTCCTTTTCTATCCTCTTCAAAGTGTTGAAATGCAGACCACTCTGTAATACATTTTAAGGCTTCATAGGGTGTCAGTCTTTCATTTTTTCCTATAATTTTCCCTGATCTTGATACTCTATTTGTAGCTGTCCATATAACCCGCATTAAATTTGGCAAAGCTACCGGAGCATCTGTATGAATGGTTATTTTTAACCCTTTATTTAAGGCAGTTCTAGTTGGACTTATTTTATTTCCCAAACTGTCTCCGATTATTTCTTTATGCCAGTCTCCCCAATAAAAAGTATGCAACGGAAATAAAGACGCAATGATATTTAAATCTTTAAATTCATCTAACTGATCCTCTCGAACATATTGTCCATGAATCAATACATCTCGTCTGTTTTTATTTCCATATTTAGCAGTCACCTTTTTTAAGGTTCTAATCATCTGATCCATCGCAGCATCTCCATTAGCATGCGTATGTATTTGCCAATTATTCTTAAAGGCACTTTCATAAATTTTTTCAACATCGGCATCTAATGGAATTGCTGGGTAACCTAAATAACCATCTTCTGCGCCATCTGGCGGAATAAGATATGGTTGTGTTCTCCATGCTGTTCTTCCTTGCGGTGATCCATCTAATGTAAGTTTTACGCCGGCAATTCTATAATGATTTTTATAAGTAGGACTATACCAATCTGTTTTCAATAAAGAATCTGCAACAGAATAATCAATATAGCTTACTACATCTAATTTTAAGAAATTAGTAGTAGCTGCATACTCTAAAAAAAGATGTGAACTTGGCATTGCCCTTCCTTCTTGCACCGTTGTATACCCATAAGATAAAGCCATGTCTTGCCCAGCGGTAAGAAATACTTTTATAGCTTCTTCACTTTTAGGGCCAAGCACCATTGGCATAAAAGGAATTGCGGCTAATTCTTCTAAGACGCCATTAGGTTCTTCTGTACCTGGTATTCTTCGAATGATACCACCTTCTGGGTTTGGAGATTTAGCAGTAAGGTTTAGTAGTTCTAGACCTTTACTATTAACAACACAAAAATGCCCTGAAATATGAATAATCATAACAGGATGCTCTGTGGATACCTTATCTAAATCTTTTTTTGTAGGAAACCGCTTTTCTTCTAAAACAGAATCATCAAAACCCATTCCGAAAATCCAACCTGTTAATTGAATGTTTTCAGGGGTAGACCAATCTTTTAGTATTTGAATTAGTGCATCCATATTGTTTGCACCAGCATCTGGAGGTGGCAATATCTGGGCACCAATAGACTGACTTGGAAACCCGGCAAAATGAGCATGTGCATCTATAAACCCAGGAAGTAATGTCTTTCCTTTGAGATTAATTTTATTTGAAGAAGGAAACAGTTTTTTAGCTTTTGAAAGGCGCCCAGTATATATAATAGTATCACTATTTGTTACTAGAGCTTCAATATAATTAGGGGTATCACCACTCATGGTTATAATATCACCACCGTAATATAAATGTTGACTTTCTAAGATATTACTTGGTGCATCAGCACAAGCATAAAATAGTATGGTTATAAGTAAAAAGGCTACTAGCTGTTTCATTTTTTTAATGGTAAGGTATTATTTTTAATATTTCATTATTTTATTAAGAGCTTATTTTTCTATTGTTTATATCGTTGTTTTATACAAACCAATGGGTCTTGTTAGCGTATTCCGATAAAATTTGGGGTAGACTTTAAATGTACTGTTTTTTTTGAGAAATAGAAATAATAAAGCATTTTAACCAAAAAAAAACCAAGCATTTGCTCGGTTTTAAAATAGTTATATCACAGAATTTTAGTTCTTTTAGAGAGGTTACTTACATTTTTTACTAGCATACATGGCAGCGCCAATAATACCTGCGTTATTTTTGAATTCGGCAACTTTAACCTTTACATCTGATGTTAAATATTGTTTGAAAGTATTAAATTTCTTGCTAATTCCGCCACCTAAAACAATCAGGCTAGGGGAGTATACAATTTTTAGATAGGCCAACAGTGCATTGAATCTTTTTGCCCAATCTTCTAATGATAAATTTTCTTTTTTTCTTGCCGAATCGGCTGTGTAAAACTCAATAATTTCACCGTTGGTGTGTAACATTCTGCCAACCTCTAAATTAGGTATTAATTTTCCATTAAAAAAGAGACCAGAACCAATTCCTGTGCCAATTGTAACCACAATTACTAACCCTTTTTCTTTTTTAGCGGCGCCCAAACTTACCTCGGCTAAACCCGCTAAATCTGCATCATTACTTACAAAAAATGGTAATTTACATACTTTTTTAAAAAGTTTGTCTACGCGCACGCCTAACCAAGTCGAACTTAGGTTTCCAGAATGAATACATTTGCCATTTACTATGGTAGTAGGAAAACTACAACCTACGGCTTTTTTCCAATTAAAGTGTTTAACCATTTCTTTTACAACATCGGCAACAGCTTCTGGTGTTGCTGGTTGCGGTGTAGGAATTCTGAATCTTTCGGTTAATAATTCGCCTGTTTTTGTATTTACGACTGCACCTTTAATGCCAGTACCACCAATGTCTATTCCTAATATTTTCATATTTATATTTTAAATGCTCTTTGTCTTTTTGCTTCAAATAAAACAATTGCAGCGGCCACAGAAACGTTCATAGAATCTATTTGACCTTGCATAGGTATATTTATATTTTGTGTTGCTTCTTCTCTAAAACCGGTTGTTAAACCAGTGGCTTCCGTACCAACCAAGATGGCAGTAGCTGCAGTATAATTTTCTTTATGATATTCGTTAGAGTTTTGTAAGGTGGTCGCGTACATCTTTATTTTCTTTTCTTTAAGAAATGCTGCAATTTCCTCTGAAGTACCTATCGCAATTTGATTCGTAAATACACAACCTACACTAGATCTTATGATATTAGCATTGTACAAATCGCTTTTAGGATTTGCAATAAAAACGGCTGCTACATTTGCAGCATCTGCAGTTCTTAAAAGGGCACCCATATTTCCTGGTTTTTCTATACCTTCTGCCACTAAAACTAATGGGGTCTTTGTTTCAAATTTGATATTTTCTAGTGAGAAATCTTTTGCTTTTGTAACGGCAATAATACCTTCGGTAGAATCTCTGTAAGCTAATTTTTGATATACTTCTTTAGATATAAGAATTCTGTTAACGTTGGCATTAAAGAGGTGTAATATTTCTTGTTCAGAAATTAGTTCTTCAAAATATAATATAGTGTCAAATTCATAATTAGCCACAATTGCCAGAGAAATTTCTCTTTTTCCTTCAATAATAAAAAGTCCCTTTTTTTTGCGTTCGCGAGATTTTTCTTGCAGTTTTAAGAGTTCTTTTATATACGAATTTTGAATACTTGTAATTTCTTTCATTGTTGCAAATATACCTAATTATAGGTATTCTATAATGAGGGCTTTACATCAATTTTTAGAACAACAAAAAAGGCTTGCTAATCTAAAATTTTAGAAGCAAGCCTTTACTAAATTATAAATAAGTTTTACTTTGTTTTATATTTATCAGAATACCGTCTCCAAAGTTTTGTTTGGTGCGTTTCTAAACTTATTTTTCTACCTTGAATAAATGCATCTGTTAAAATATTACCACGCATTTCTAAAGCGTCTCCTTCAGAAATAAATAGGGTAGCATCTTTACCAATTGCTAAAGAGCCTGTAAAAGCATCAATTCCTAAAACCTTCGCTGTATTTAAAGTAATTAACTGTAAAGCAACTTCTTTATCTAAACCAAAGGCAGCAAATGTACCTGCGTAAAAAGGTAGGTTTCTAGTGTTCATTCTTTCCATTTGGCCTTCCATACCCAAACTAACTAAAACACCTTTGTCTATTAATGTTTTTGCAATGGTATACGTAGCATCATAAGAATCATCTTCACTGTCCGGATTTCTATGCGGTCTGTCTAAAACAACAGGAATGTTATTTTTCACCAATAAACTAGCTACTTTGTCTGCATGCGCTCCGTGCACAATTACCAAGTTCTTAATTCCTAATTCTTTAGAAATTGTAACAGCATCTGTTATTTCTTTTTGACCGTTTACATGAAGAAAAAGCTTTTTAGAACCGTTAAATAAGCCGGCTGTGGATTGATATGGTAAATGTGTTTTTGTTTGCATGCCTGCTAAATAATTTTTAGCATTCATAAAATAGGTTTTTATGGTTCCAATTTTATCAGCATATTTAGCATCTGGTTTTAAAGCAGGATCTTCTCCCAGCCACCATCTACCAGAAGTAAAGCTAGATGGCCAATTCATATGAATGGCATCATCTGCCTGTAGGCTTGCATCTTCCCAGTTCCAAGCATCTAATTGCACAATAGAAGAAGTACCAGAAACAGTGCCCCCTCTTGGAGTTACCTGTGCCATTAAAACACCGTTAGGTCTCATAGACTCTACTACTTTACTTTCTGCATTGTAGGCTATTAAACTTCTAATATGCGGATTCATAACACCAATTTCATCTTGATCATCTGTAGCTTTTACAGCATCTATCTCTACCAATCCTAGCGTAGCATTGGCAGCAATAAAACCAGGATACACATGTTTTCCTTTAGCATTTATTACGGTTCCTTGTCTTGCAATTTTTGTCATTTTGCTGCCAACAAAAGTAATGGTACCGTTCGCAAACATAATTAAAGAATTTTTAATTACGGTTCCATCTCCTAAGTGTGCCGTAGCTCCTTCAATAGAGAAAGCTGTAGTTTGTGCTTTGGCTGGTGTTTGTTGTGCGATGCTATTTCCTACTAAAAAGAAAAACAGCAAACTATATATTATTTTTTTCATCATTTTTAGTTTTTAAGTGCTTCTAAAGTATCACAGTGAAAGTTTCTATCTTCTCTTTTCATAGGAGCTTTTGTTTTACTGCCTTTCATTTTTTCCTTTAACATCATGGTAATTAATTGGCTTTTTTCTTCTTTAATTGCTTTACGTTTTTTCAAGTCTTCTGCAATGTCAAATAAAACCTTACCATCCACAATAGTCTTTTCCGCTTTTGCATAAAT
>CAJXAS010000092.1 GCA_913050305.1 uncultured Polaribacter sp.
AAACTTTTAAAAGTATAATAGCTTAGTGTTTCTTCAATTTTATCTTTGCTAGTTTTCATTTTAATAGGGTTTTATTTTATTGTATCAGTTTTAAGATTTGACTTCTATATTTTGATGCAGATTTGCCCGTAAACTCTTTAAATAATTTATTAAAATGAGAAAAATTATTAAAACCACACTCAAAACAAATATCTGTAATACTTATATTACTTTCGGACAGCAATTTTGTAGCATGCACAACCCTGTACTCATTTACTAATTTCGTAAATGTCTTTGAAGTTGTTTTTTTAAAAAACCGGCAAAAGGCAGGTACCGTCATACTTACCAACCCGGCAATTTCGTTTAAACTTATATGCTGGTTAAAATTCTCATTTATATGTTTAAATATGATATCTATTTTACTACTGTCTTGGGGCTGCGTTTCAAAAGCAAAACCATCTGCATTTAAAATCGTATAATCATCTGTCTGGGCTAATTCTCTTAAAATATCTAAAAAAGAAATAATTCTATTAGGGCCCTCTAAATCTACTAACTCTTCAATTTTAGCTCCAATTCTCTTTTTTATTTCAATATTAAATCGAATTCCTTTCTTTGCACGCTCAAAAAGCTGTGCGATAGCAACCATCTCTGGGATTTTAAAAAAATCTACTCCTAAAAACTCTGGTTTAAACTGTATTAATGTTTCAGAACCATTGGTTGTTAAACGGTCCATGAAACCTAAATGTGGCAAATTAGAACCAATTAACACCAATTGGCTATTGTTAAAATAACTTACATGGTTTCCAATGTGTCTTTTTCCTTTTCCTTTATTAACATATACAATTTCTATTTCTGGATGAAAATGCCAAAAAGCTTTATTCGTTTTTAAAAACTGAACATGCTTTTTTACTAATAAAGAACTACCAAAACTTGGTGTGATTTTTTCTAATGTAGGTTTTGTCTTCAATGGTTACCCTTTTGATACAAAATTACAATACTAAAAAGTAATATGATATATAAAATTAACTTAATTGTGAGCTATATTAACTTAACGATCATTTAAATTTTGATATAGTGATAATTTAGAGCATATAATCGTCAATTTAGCTGTTTTATAGGACCTAAATCTGCCCTAATTTTGTAGTGTTCATAATACGTAAATAAAAAAAATGAAAACAATAATTAATAAATACTTAGTAACGTTTACAATACTAGTATCCTTAGCAAACTACGCAACAGAAAATAATATTTCTACTCCTATTGATGGGAAAAAAGTTAAGGTTGAATTTATAGCAGTAAGAAAAGGACAGGTTTTATCTATAAAAAATGCAAATAGTGTAATAATGTATAGCGGTGTTATTGAAATGGCTGGAAATTATGCTAGAACATTTGATTTAACAGGTTTAGAAAACGGTAAATACAGAATAGAATTAGAAAAGAATTTTGAAACAATTATAAAGCCATTTTTAGTAGAAAATAGACTAGTTACTTTTTTACCTGAAGAAAATAAAACATTTTTTAAGCCAGTCATTAGAATCGAAGATAATTTACTACTTATTTCTAAAATGTCTTTAGAGAACCAGCCTGTAAAAATAACGCTATACTATAAAGGTGACGTTATTTACACTGAAAATACTAAAGATGCTAAAATTTTAAATAGAGTCTTTAGATTGTTAAAAAATAAAGAAGGTAATTATACAGTAGCAATAAGTACTAATGAAAAAAAATATAGTAAAAGTTTTAAAATATAAATAATTTAATTAGCTGTTCATTAAGCTAATGCTAAAGTTTAATGGTGAAGCGAGTCAATTAAGACTCGCTTTTTTTTATTTTAATTCCCAGAGAAGTTAGGTTTTCTTTTTTCAAGAAAAGCAGTAGTCCCTTCTCTAAAATCTTCGGTTCCAAAGCAGTCTCCAAAAGCACTAATTTCCGTATCGAAGCCGTTTACACCGTCCTCAAAATTAGCATTTACTGCTAAAATTGCAGCACTAATTGCTACAGGTGAATTTCTTAATATTTTACTTGCAATTTTTTCTGCTAATAGAATTAATTCTTCTTGCGGTGTTACATGATTAACCAATCCACAGTTCTTGGCATCTTCTGCAGAAATCATCCCGGCAGTCATAATCATTTCCATTGCTTTTCCCTTACCAACCAACTGCGGTAAACGCTGTGTACCACCGTAGCCCGGAATTACTCCAAGCGAAACTTCTGGTAAGCCCATTTTTGCGTTCTCTGATGCAATTCTAAAATGGCAAGCCATTGCTAGTTCTAAACCACCACCTAATGCAAAACCGTTAATTGCAGCAATTACAGGTGTCGCTAAATTTTCAATAAAATTAAATAGTATTTCTTGACCTTCTCTAGCTAAAGTAGCACCCTCTTCTGTAGTAAAATGGGCAAATTCAGAAATGTCTGCTCCCGCAACAAATGCTTTTTCTCCGCTACCTGTAAGTATAATTACTTTTATATTTAAATCACTTTCTAGCGCATCAAAAGCCTTGTGTAGCTCGAATATAGTTGCCTTATTTAAGGCATTTAATTTTTTTGGTCTATTGATTGTTATTTGTGCTAAAGCAGCTGTCTTTTGAACTAAGATGTTTTCGAAAATCATTTTGTTATCTATTTAAAATGGGCATTAAAACTATAAATTCTTCTTTAAGTTTATTTTATTTTTTGGGTAAAATTACAGTAAAAACCGTTCCAGTATCTTTATTTGACCTAAATGAAATAGTGCCATCGTACGCTTCGATAATATTTTTTATCATTGGCAACCCTAGGCCCATTCCACTTGTTTTTGTAGTGAATTTAGGTTCAAATATTAAATCTTTTACCTGTTCAGAAATTCCTTTTCCATTGTCTGAAACTACTATTTTTATTTTAGACCCTTTAGATATTATTTCAACATTTATTAAAGGGTTTTCTTCACTTTCTGTTGCTTGAATTGCATTTTTAACCAAATTAGTTACAATTCTAATCAGCTGTGTTTTATCTAAAAAAGCATATAATTCCTTTTCTTTTGTTTGGTATTTTACAGATTTTTCGTTAAAAATCTCTAATGCTAATTTTACAATACTTATAATTTCAATTTTTTCTTTTTTCTGAGTTGGCATTTTTGCAAAATCTGAAAAAGCAGAGGCTATTGAACTCATAACATCTATTTGTTGAATTAAAGTTTGACTGTATTCTTTTAGTTTTTCTTTAATGTTTTCATCCTCTGGATTAAATTTTCGCTCAAAACTTTGCACAGACAAACGCATTGGTGTTAGTGGGTTTTTAATCTCATGTGCCACTTGTTTTGCCATTTCTCTCCAAGCCTGTTCTCTTTCACTTTTAGCTAATCTTGCAGCACTCTCTTCTAACTGATCTATCATATTATTATAAGCATCTACTAAAATCTCAATTTCTGAGCTTGCTTTATTTAATATAATTTTCTCATTTCTTTCGTTCAAACGCGTATGCTGCATTTTATCTGAAATCGTTTTTATAGAGTGTGTAATATAACTAGACAAAAAATAAGCAAAAGAAATTGCTAACAAAAACATAAGTAGATATACCAAACTTAATCTGTAAATAAACTCTTTAAGCTCTGCTTCTATTTCAGAGTTATCTTGCGTAAATTGTAATTCTAAAATACCTATTCGTTTAAATTTTGGACCGTTTATATAAGAATACGAGGTCTGATAACTTGTACCATCAATTTCTTTATTTTTTAAAATTCTATGATTTGAGTTTTGTGCCAATTCAGAAACTATATAATCTGTTAAAGGCGTGGTATCTATTTTTTCAAACGCATTACCAAATGAAGTTTTTAGTAAGTTTCCTTTTAAGTTATAAATTGTAATATTCAGTTTGTTTATGGAAGATATCTCATAAATTCTATCCTGAAAAATCTTCGATAAATTATCTGTATTTACCGCGTGTGTAGTTTTATTTGTAAGCTCTAATTCAATCGTTTTTTTTGCAATAACTTCTTTACGCTCAAAACGCTGAATATTATAAGCTTTTGTCTGTTCATCATACTGGTAAACCGTTACTACCAAAATTAAAATAGATGTTAACAACACCAATAAAATCATGGATAAAAAAATACGAATTCTTAAAGAGATACTGGTTAAACGAATCAAATTTTAGAGTTTTTTATTTTGCTTCAAAAACTATTCCAAAAGACATTAATAGTATTAAATGGGCTAAAGATAATCAAATAAAAAGTTATTACAACTCAGAAATTGCGCAGTAATAACTTTTATAGTTTTTATACCTTCACTCCTTATTTATGCTTTAATTTCATAATTATTAGAAATAAAGATAAAATTGCAGTGATAAAGTTCGCTAAAATCATTGGCAAACTGTTTAGATGAATTCCGTAAATTAACCATAAAACAATTCCAATAAAAAAAGTAATATACATTGTTAAAGATAACCCTGAAGTATCTTTCGTTTTATACGTTTTAATTACTTGTGGCAGAAATGATGCCGTCGTAATGAAGGCTGCCAACAAACCAATAATTTCGTAAACGTTAACCACTTTTTTTTAATTTTTTAATTACGCTCATTTGTCATTTCTAAAAGATTAGAATCAAAAATGCGCACCAACTGCAACTATATTTGCTACCCCACTATGTTTACTATTTTTCCTGGAACAATAATTACTTTTTTAGGAGTTCTACCCTCTAATTGTAGAATTGTTTTTTCGTGTTCTAAAACTGTTTTTTCTATTTCTTCTTTTGATAAATCTAACGGAAGCTCTAATGTAAAACGCATTTTACCATTAAATGAAATCGGATAATTTTTAGCACTTTCTACCAAGTGTTTTGCATTAAAAACTGGGAAATCTGCAGTAGAAATAGACTTTTTATTCCCTAGTTTACTCCATAATTCTTCTGAAATATGAGGTGCATACGGAGATAATAAAATTAATAAAGGTTCTAATATAGCCCTCTTATTACATTTTAAAGTAGTTAAATCATTTACCGCAATCATAAAGGTAGAAACAGAAGTGTTAAAAGAAAAACTCTCTATATCTTCTTGAACCTTCTTAATTGTTTTGTGTAAAACCTTTAACTCCTCTTTTGTTGCTTTCTCTTTTGAAACTTCAAAAATTTCTTCGTTAAAATAAAGTTTCCATAATTTCTTCAAAAAGGATGAAACTCCAGAAATACCAGAAGTTTTCCAAGGTTTTGCTTGTTCTAAAGGACCTAAAAACATTTCGAACAAACGCAATGCATCTGCACCATATTGGGCAACAATATCATCAGGATTTACAACATTGTATTTCGACTTAGACATTTTTTCTACTTCCCGCTTTACTTTATAAACCCCTTCTTCTAAAATAAATTCGGCGTTTTTATAATCTCCATTTAAAGCATGATTTTTAAAAGCATCAACATCCAACTCATCAGAGGCATTTACCAAAGAAACATCTGCATGAATAGCATTTCTCACAATCATTACCATGTCTTCATTTAAAGGATTTAAGAATCCTTTATCCATTAGATAGCTTTTAACTACTGTTTCAAATTCGTCGTCAGAACTAAATAAATTCTTAGAAACAAATACTGTGGGTATTTTATTTAGAACGTCATCATTCGATTTTTCATCAGCACAACCACAACCTTCTTTTACAAAAGCAGTTGCTTTATTCACAAAAGCAGAAGTTCCTAAAATCATCCCTTGATTGATCAATTTTTTCGCAAATTCATCTACAGGCACAATTCCTTTATCGAATAAGAATTTTTGCCAAAAACGCGCATACAATAAATGCCCTGTTGCGTGTTCTGAGCCTCCAATATATAAATCTACTTCTTTCCAATAATCTAAGGCTTCTTTGCTTGCAAATTCTTCTGTATTGGTAGCATCCATATATCTATTAAAATACCAAGAACTTCCTGCCCAACCTGGCATTGTATTTAGTTCTAAAGGATAAACCGTCTTATTTTTTAACTTCTCATTAGAGACTACTTTCTTTGCACGAGAGTCCCAAGCCCATGCTGTTGCATTTCCTAAAGGTGGTTTCCCATCTTCTGTTGGCAGGTACTTTTCTACCTCTGGCAGTACAATTGGTAAGTACTTAGCGTCAATCATTTGAGGCATCCCATCTTTATAATAAACAGGAAATGGTTCTCCCCAATACCGTTGTCTGCTAAAAACAGCATCTCGCAAACGGTAATTTATTTTGCCGTAACCAAACCCACGTTTCTCCATTTCAAAAATGGATAATTTTAATGCTTTCTTATATTTTAATCCTGATAAAAAATCTGAATTTGCAATTTTTGTTGCGTCTTTACCGGTGTGTGCTTCTTCAGAGATATCTACCCCTTCAAAAATATTAGGAATCGGAATTTCGAACTTTTTAGCAAAATCATAATCTCTTTGATCTCCACAAGGCACTGCCATTACAGCTCCCGTTCCGTAGTTTGCTAGTACGTAATCTCCAATCCAAATTTGAACTTTTTCACCAGAAAAAGGATGTATTGCATACGCTCCTGTAAATACACCAGAAATGGTTTTAACATCTGCCATTCGATCACGTTCAGAACGTTTTGCAGTTGCAGTAATGTACTTTTTAACTGCACTTTTTTGAGCAGCTGTTGTAATTTTAGAAACTAACTCGTGCTCTGGAGCAAGCGTCATAAAAGAAACACCAAAAATAGTGTCTGGTCTTGTGGTAAAAACATCAATTTTATAAGACTTCTCGACTGCGCTAGAAGAGACCTCTTTTTTACTTTCAGTTTTTTCAATCTTTTTTGGAAATTGAATTGAAGTATTAATTTTAGAGACTGCTAAAAGCACGTTTTCAATTACTTCTTCATTCGAAAAATGAACTATATTAAAGCCTTCATTTGTAAAATAAGTTGTTCTTGCTGCTTCATCTTCTTTGCCCGAAAACTCTATAATTATATTTTTTGCCAAGCATACATAATCTACCAAAAATGTACCAATAGTATATTTTTTTCTAAATTTTGCCGCTCCTTTTTTATTTTTTAATTCATCCCAAAGAACCGCCTCTGCTTTCGATAAGTTTTGTCTTAGTTCTTTTAAAGCCTCTAGTTCTTTATAAGATAATTTTACTTCAGAGCTTACTTTCTCAGAACCATTTGCTACATCAAACGAAACCATAGCTCCTTGAGATCTACCAATCCAGTTTGTTTGAGAATCTTTTAAAGGTTGTGGCCAATCTATCGTTTCTAAACCATCTAGTAGACGCTGTGCATAGGCAGAAATTCGCATAGACCATTGGGTCATCTTTTTTCTAACAACTGGATGACTCCCACGTTCTGATACTCCGTTTACAATTTCATCATTTGCTAAAACGGTTCCTAAACCAGGACACCAATTTA
>CAJXAS010000093.1 GCA_913050305.1 uncultured Polaribacter sp.
TCTAATTCTAACTCTTTTTCTTTTTCTGTTTCTGTTTCTTTGAAACCTAAATCACACCACCTTGTACCATGTGTATTTCCATCCTCATAACTTATATCTTTAAACTTTGCATATTGTTTAAGCCAATTCTGAAAAGTTTTCTTTCTTAGCCATTTCTTATAATCTGTATATTCTTCTATAAAATCTTCAAACAGTTCAGCTTTAGATACTCTTGCTTTTCTTAGCAAGGTGTTTTGGTCATCTTCTGCCCATTCATGAAACTCAAAAGAGGTTGATGTAATAAACTTTCTTGTTTTCAAATTCTTTAGTTCTGGAGTTGCAAAGCCTAGCCTTAAAAACTTCTGTAGGTTTGAAATCATATAGTTATCAAATCGCAACCACTCATCCGTTGAGAAGTCATCTAGTAACATTTTACCAAACTCATCAAAAGGAGTATTCTTTGCGTTGTAGTGTTGTGCTAGTTCCAGTTCCCACTTTCTTCTCTCGTGTGAGTTTCCAGAACCATTGATAGCGTAGTTGGTTGTAATAACTATTTTTGGAGATTGGTAGAAGTCTAATTTAATAGCATCTTTGTTTTTCTTTTCAAGTGTGATACCCTCTGTAATTAAAGAGAATAAACCTTCAAAATCAAATTTCTTTTTAACGTCATCAAACACTAAAACTTGTGTTGATGTTGTTACTACTTGGTAAGCAAATGATTTATTTTTGTCAAAAGATTTACCATCTAAAATAACTACTTTCTTTAAGTTTTTTAAAGCATCTACAATGATCCCTTTTCCAGTTCCTCCTTCTGGATTCTCTGAAATTACTTCATCATTTAAAATTACTGCTGGAGAGTAGCCTTTGTTTTTAAAGCCATGCATTAAGTAGCCTATAGTCGTTTCAAAACTTAGTACATTGTTCTCATTGTTTCCTGAGATTCTTCTGATAAAAGTTTGGTAGTCGTTTTCGTGGTTCTCTACTGTTATAAAGTCTCTGTCTATTACGCTATCCTTCCATACATACCCATCTATATTGACGTATTTAATAATGTTTAAACCTTTCTTTGTAACTTCAACAATGCAATTTCTATAATAGCAGTACGCTGCTTCTCTAGTATCTTGCTTCATAGATACTGAGATGGTATCTAAAATATTTAAATAGTCTTCTTTAAAATATCTAGTGTTTACAGCTAGAAATTCATAAACTTCAAAGAGTTTATTTTCTTCTAGTTCCTTTAGTAGTGAGCTTTTTATTTTATCCTCAGTAGTAAAATCTAATAATACACCATCCACTTTAACAAATACAAAAGATTCAGAGCCTTCTGGATAGAATTTATAATACCCTTTTTGTCTTAAATAGTCTTTTAGTTTTTTTGAGATAACAGTAACCTTACCTTTAGACGAAATAGTCCAAAAGATGTCAATAGATTCATTCTCTTTAGCCTCTGTAATTACCGTTTCAATATCACTTTGGTCATAGCCTCTAGACTCTAACTCTTTGGTAATTTTATCCTCAGAAACTCCAGACAAATACTGTCTATTTACATAATCTGAAATTTGATTATCCTCAAAATATTTGGTATCAAATGTAGATTTGGTTCTTTTGTAGGCAGATTGGATTGCCCTTTGTATTTCTTTCTTTGTAAAGTCTTCCTCTATAAATTTTGTAAAGTGAGTTTCACAAGCATACTCATCGACACCAAATTCAGAGAAAGCACATGCGAGTTTAAATATATTAGAGTTTCTTTCTCCAGCTACATTGCCAAAGTTTTTATCAAACCATTTCTCTAATCTTTTTATGATTTCCCCTTTTTCCTTTAAAGGAACTTTAAAAGGATCAGGGTCATGGTGTAGATATTCTTTAGTATCTATGATTTCTTTAAAAACCTCAGACTCTTTATTAATATAAATATTAGGATCAAAAGATTCATAACAAACCCTACTCACATCACTTCCAGAAATATCAAAGTGAGAAGTATCGAAATACTCTTTTAAAGCATCAAAGTATTTTTTATGATTGTGAGTTTCTGCTGGTATTTTAACCAACACTTTCAACCCATTACCAGAAGGAGATATAAAGCAACAATATACAAATTTGTCTTGTAAAAAACTAGCTTTAAAATCAATTAAATCTTGCTCATTTTTAAAATCGTCAAAATCTAAACAAACCAATCCAGAATGTTTTATTATCTTTTTTGCTGACCGTTCTCTAAAAGTTCCAGAGAAGCAAATAGAAGGTAAATTCTTTTTTAGTTCTTGCCTTTTTTGCTTTTCCTTTTCCTTTCGTATCTCTAAAACCTTCTCTTTAGAATCCCCATTTTTAATCCGTAACAACACATCATCAATTTTTAAATGATATGGTGTATTGGTTTCTTTTATGTTCTTAAAAAGCGTGATTATCATTTTGTCTTTGTTTTGCAACACTTTACTGTTGCGTTAATACACTTTTTTTTTTAAAGTGTTGCGCTTATAAACCCTTATAGTTGTTGACTTTTCAACTCTCAACAACACTTGCAACACTTTAAAAAAAAAAATGAAAAACTTTTTTTTTTGTTTTTTTTTTTTTCTAGAAAAATCTAGTTTGATATAAAATGTGTTGAAGTGTTGCGTTTTACATCTTATTTAAGATGTTCAAAAACTCCTTATTTGTAATAATATAAATTGACTTTACAGTCTTAAACCAATCTAAAAAATTCTGCATTTTTTCAGTTTTACTTACCATTCTTTTTTTTTTAGGTTAAAGACTCTTTATAGCATAACTTGCTGCAATATCCAGAAGGAGTATCAATAGGAGATTGACACTCTTCACATTGTCCTTGATACTCTTCATTTCTTAAATGATTGTGTAACTCATTGTCAAATGCTTCCATTGTATAACTGTTTTATTTTACGATTAAGGAGTTCTTAGTGTAGCTTACTTTTGGAATTTCAACTACTTCACCATCCTCTGATCCAACGAGTAAATTTCTTTGAATAGCTAAATAAGCTTGTTTGCTTCTCGCTTCTAATTCCTTCTTTTGGTTCTCTATTTCTTGCCACTCTTCAATGTGTTTAAAAGAATATCGAATACCACCGTTTCTTTTTTCAAATACGAATCCAGAATCTTTAAAAGTTTTTTCGGAATATAAATCAGCTTCATTGAAAGCTATTTCTTCAATTTGCTTGATTGCTTCTGAGTAAAGTGCTTGGCACTTCTTTAGGTTTCCATAAGTAGAGAGAGCAGCAATGTTGCCCTCTTCTACTTCTGTTAGGAGATGCGCAACCTCTTGCTCACGCATCTCATAAAAGATTTCCTTACTCATTAGAAAGGAAGATTTTCTAAATTTCCAGCTAAGACTGGTTCTTCTTCCTTTACAGATGTTTCTTTCGTAAGATATCCATCCATGTACCCTTCTAATTCTTTTGCCTTAGCTTCTACTATTTTAAATTCATAATCCGTTAATGAAGTATTGAATTTAAAATTTGGTGTAGAGTATGCAACCATCCCTTTTTGATGGTCTTCTGCATCTTCAATAGTTACCCACTCATCCTTTAGCCTTTTCCAAGCACCTTTTTCTGTGAACTTTGACCATTTAGAAACTGCTGCTCCCTTAAAACAGATGTTTATTAAGTCTCCTTCTTTAGTTACCGCATAAATTGATTTGTGATAGTTACCACCTCCAGCATTTACTGATTGTTTAATGTCCGCATAGACACCCTTTGCAATCATTCTACCTTTGAAAGTTTTTACCTCAAACTCTTCTGCACTAATTTGCAAGATTTCATTTGCATAAATGCCAGTTTGGTCAGCATCAGAGAAACCTTTAATCGTGTGATACTCTTCGAGTACTAAAAAAGTTAATGGAAGTTTTACTTCTACTTTTTGCTTGTTTTCTTTATCGTAGTACGAGAAAGATTTGTTGTTACTTTTCCACTCCATGAATTTAGAAGTTGGATTTGTACTCTTTTGTTCAGGTCTGTTTAAGAATCCCATAATAAAAAATTGTTTTTAATTACGATTGAAATATGTGGCAACCGCATCCACGCAATATTTTTTACTGTTTCTTTAAGAACTTGTTCAGTATTACTCTTGCATCTTCAATTGCCAGTCCTTTGTTTGCTTTTACTTTTACTGCTTTTACTCCTAGAATTAAACGTGCCTCGTTCTTTGCTTTCTCTGAAAGCGTTGGTAAAAGGTTTATTATTTGTTCTTCTAGAGGACTCATGGCTTAAAATGGTAATCGTTCCTTTTCTGTTTCTATAACAGTCATCATTTCTTCGAAGCACTCTAACTCATACTTATACGCTAATGTTAGAAGAACTGTATCTTCTAAATTTGTATCACTTTTTTCAAAAGCATTATAAATTATCTTGTTGAATGTTTCCTTTGTTTTGGAATTGGTAGCTAAATTGGTCTTAGCTAAACTTTCCACTAAATTTCTTTGAATAGTTACCATATAGTTTTTTTTAACATTTCTAAAAGAACTGCAACCCACCCCTATATCTCCTTCATTATCTTCTCATTTATAGAGACAGATTCCAACTCTTGTAATTTGTTTTGCTACACTTTTAATAAGTGAGCGTTTATTAGAATAAACGCACAAATTTGTGTACATTTACTAACAATGTTTCAACAAAAGTATACTATTAAAACAATACAAACAAACAAAACGTACTTTTTTTACAAAAAAATTTACTCTATATGCTTCAAAAAATAATAATAGAACGAAAAAAGTTAGGACTTACATGGGATAATTTAGCAGAAGGTCTGCCTATTGCTGGTAATTCATTAAGAACAGCTTTTAAAAGAGGTAAAGTTGACCAAGTATATTTAAACCATGTCAAAGATGTAATTGAAAATTACAAAAACGCACAAGGAAACGCACAAGAAGTGCTTTCTAAAGTTGAAGAGAGCTTTATATTAGAAGGATTGGCAGACGATGTGATTAAAAATCACATAAAAATGCTACATACTGAACGGTATAATAATTGGTTTGAAGTGCAATGTCAAAAAAGAGTTATTGCAATCTTGAAAGAATAGTATCTATTTCTTTGTCTGTTTTTTTACTTTTTAAGTATTTTATTATTTCTTTATTGTTTCTAATTTCTCTTTTGTAATTCTGGATTCTGTTCTTAGTCATAGATATATTTTATAGGGGTTGTTAAAGATAAAGAATAATTTTCTAAAACGCAACTAATCATGAAAATAAATAGAACTAAAAAATATTAAGAAAAAAGAGTAAACGTAACGCTTAACGTAACGCTTTTTTACTTTTTTGTAAAAAAAAAAGAAAACAAGAATTAAAAATAATAATCCGATACCCCCCATAAACACTAGCTTTAAGCATCTTTTTTAACATTTTAAAATTATTTCTAAAAAAGGGTTTTTTCCAATCGCACGATTCATAACCCTGAGGTCACGGGTTCAAATCCCGTTCTCGCTACAAATTAAAATTTTAACCAAGTTGCTTATAGTAAGTGTTTTAAGTGCTAAAACTTAAGACATTTTACTATGAGTAAAAAGAAAAAGAAGAGTAAAAGTAACGCTAAACGTAAATGTTTGGCTTCGTTCTTATCCACTGACAATCTAATGAAGAAGAAATACAGCATTTCCCTTTATACTGGCGGAATTGACGTAAAAGATTGGGAGATTCTTACAAAAACAGAAAAAACCAAAGCTTTGAAAAAAGCATGGTGCATTGTTTGGTACTTTCGGAATCCAAAAACAGATTTACTAGAAAGACAAAACAACTTTAAAGGTGGTGCAAACAGATTAAGAACCATGTCTCTGAGATATGATTTTTTGAGGACTGTCAAAAGAGCCTTAAAGGAAAAGATACGAAATGGCTGGTCGCCTTTTAATGATATTCAAAATGATTTTGAGTTAAACGAGTCTAAAAAAATCTATTCAATTAAAGATGCTTTAGATTTAGCTTACGATCATTCAAAAATTACCGTTGCAAAAGTAACTGCTTCAAGTTACAGAACAACCAAGAACCAATTCATTGATTTTATAGGTGCTAAAAATTCAATTAAGAATATTGAAGAGCTTAATAAATCAGTTGTTTTAAAATTCCTGAACCATAAATTAAAAGAGACTTCCGCAAGAACTAGAAACAATTCTAAAGCTTCTTTATCTGCTCTTTTTTCAATTCTAGAGAATCAATTAGATTTGATCGATAGAAATTTCATAAAAGATATCACCAACGAAAAGACCAAAACAAAAACAGATAGAACTTTTACAAAAAAAGAATTGAAAGAAATAGTTGTTTGGTTAAGAGCAAACGATCCTTATTTATTACTATACATTCGATTTGTAGCATATTCATTTTTAAGACCAGTTGAAGTAAACCGTTTAAAAGTAAAGGACATCAATCTTGAAGAAAGTCTATTGTATTTCAAAGCGAAAAACAAACCTTTAAAAGTAAAAAGAATACCAAGCATTTTTATAGAAGATGTAAAAGCCATGAATTTACATCTATATGATAGGGAGTCTTTTCTATTCACTCCAAAAAATGCACCTTCTGATTGGGTTTCTGACGATAATTCAAAAAGAGATGCTTTCTCTAAGCGTTTTAAAGTTGTAAAAGACAAGTTTAATCTTGGTGCTAAGTATGGTTTATATAGTTTTAGACACTCATTTATAACAAATCTTTTTAGATACCTTCGGACAACTGAGAATAAAAGTTACTCAGAAGCAATTGAGTTCTTGCAACCCATTACTGGACATGAAACAAGAGAAGCTCTAGAAAGATACATTCATACGCATGATATGGATATCCCAAAAGACTGGTCAGAGAAAATAGACTTTATACTATAGTTATTTTTTGTATTCTTTCATTACTTTCTCAGCACTTCTCCCAACTACATAGCCACCAATCCCCAAATTAAGCAAACCCCAAAACTCGTCTTCTAAAGCTGGAATAGGTAAACTAAACATAGGTGCTATAAATTTTGTGTAAATAACTATAAAACCAAAAGAAAGCATTAATATAGGTCGCCAACTTCTTTGCAACCAGTTGCCATTCGCTTCTGCTAGTATGATTTCATTCTGCAATTTATGCAGTTCTAGCTCTTGTTGTTTAAGAACTTTAAACACTTCGTTTTTTGCTTTCTCTCGTTCTTCATCTGAGGTAAATAGATTGTCTAATACACCCCCTATCTCTTTTACAACACCACCAGAAAACCAATTTAAAATTTTTTTCATATTAAAATAAATTTATATCTTTATAGTTAATCCAAACATCTTCGCCACTTAATAAAGCATTGCTTATTTCTGGATATATTTTTTTATAAGCATCGGTAGAACCACCAATAAA
>CAJXAS010000094.1 GCA_913050305.1 uncultured Polaribacter sp.
GAAGAAGAAGAAGAAGAAGAAGAAGAAGATCATGAGGAGCACGAAGAAGCCGCTTTAAGAATGCAATTAAAAACGTTTTCTTACAATCTTAAATACCACTTTCCAAATATTGGAGATATAGAAATTTTGTCTGCTATTCAAGGTTTATATCAAACAAATAGAAATTTTGGAGAAGAAGTATTAATTCCCGATGCCATAATAAACGATTTGGGAATTTTTACAGCTGCCAATTATACTTGGAATAAAAACACATTACAAGTAGGTGTTCGTTTTGATAACAGACGAATTACAACAGAAAAAATGGAGATTGCACATGAAGACGAAGTTCACGTTTTTGATGCTATAAATAATTCTTATAATAGCTTTACCACTTCTTTAGGTTTTAAAACATCTCTATTAGAAAAGATTACTGCAAGAGTAAATCTTGCTTCTGGTTTTAGAGCGCCAAATTTAGCAGAATTAAGTTCTAACGGAGTACATCACGGAACCAACAGATTTGAAAAAGGAAATAGCCGAATAAAAAATGAGAAGAATATTCAAATTGATATTTCTCTAGAGTATAAAACAGAACATTTTGAATTATTTACAAACGGATTTTACAATCATATAAACGATTATATTTTTATTGCACCTACTGATGCGATTGAAGATGGCGAACAAGTTTTCTCTTACGTTCAGGAAAATGCAAAATTATATGGTGGTGAATTTGGATTTCATTTACACCCACACCCTCAAGACTGGCTGCATTTAGAAAGTATTTTTGAAACTGTTATTGGTAAGCAAGAAAACGGAAACTACTTACCTTTAATTCCTGCTAATACATGGAGGAATACTTTTAGAACTGAGTTTAATTATAAAGATTGGCTAAAACAGGCTTACTCTTCTTTAACTTTAGAGAGCACATTTTCTCAAAATAATGTAGATGCTTTTGAAACTACTTCAGCAAATTACAATTTACTAAACTTTGCTCTTGGCGGTGATTTTTATATGAAAAACATAAAATTCTCTACATCGCTATCTATTAATAATTTACTAAATAAAACATACATCAATCATTTGTCTAGATTAAAAAATGATGGTATTTTTAATCAAGGTAGAAACATTGTTTTAGGAGTTAATTTCACTATTTAAACAGTAGTATTTAAAATTGTAAAAAAGCATTCCTTTATTGTAATGCTTTTTTTACTTTTGTAATTCATTAAGTTGTGCTATTTTATATCTTGTTATAAGTCATAAAATGACCATTATTAAAAGCATTTTATGTCTAAATTACCAAAAGAACATCAATTTACAGACTTATCAGATTACGGTAGACCAATTGCAAGAGTTATTGCAAATTCACTAAAATCGACAAAATTTACACCCATAGACGTAACTATAGCTTTTGTTATTTCAGGTTTAATAGGTGTCTATTGCATTATTATGGGATATTATTGGACTGCAGCTTTTTTCTTAATTTTAAAGTCCATTTTAGATGCTGCAGACGGCGAATTGGCAAGAGTAAAAGAAACACCTTCTTATACAGGTAGATTCTTAGATTCTGTTTCAGATATTATTTTAAACTTTATTATTTTAGCTACTATTGGATACTTAACAAATACCCATTTTGGCTTTATATTTCTTGCCTTTTTCGGAATTCAATTGCAAGGAACTTTATACAATTACTATTATGTAATTCTTAGAAATCGTTTTGCTGGCGATACAACAAGTAGGGTTTTTGAAGATGAAACACCAATTGCATTGCCCGGAGAAAAACAAAAAAATGTTACTTTTCTCTTTTCTTTATACAAGGCATTGTATGGGGTTTTTGATGAAATAATTTATGCTTTAGATAAGAAAGCACCAGAAGGAAAACCCTTTCCTAACTGGTTAATGACATTAATTTCTACTTTTGGATTAGGTTTTCAACTACTAATTATAAGCGTGCTACTAGTATTAAATTTAAAAGAATTTATCATTCCATTTTTTATTGGTAACTCTATATTCGTTTTTATCTTTATAGGTATTCGAAAAATATTTTATTAATGTACATGTTCTGTGCTTTTTAACCTACTTAAGACAACTAACGAGGCAATAAAGAAGAGTCCCAAAGAAAGTACACTCCACTGCATAGAACCAGTTAAATAAATTAAAAATCCAAATACAAAGGTTCCTAATACAATAGCAATTTTTTCTGTAACATCATAAAAACTAAAATATGTTGCATTTTCTTGTGTTTTTGGTAATAATTTAGAATAAGTAGAACGTGTTAAAGATTGTATTGCCCCAAGAACTAGGCCTAATAAACCACCTAAAGCATAAAAGTAGTATTCAACATTTGGTAATTCTTTTTCTAGCATAAAAGCTGCTAAACATACTAAAATCCATATCACAAGCGTTATTTTTAGAGCCTTGAAATTTCCATACTTTTTAGATACTTTAGAAAAAACATATGCTCCTAAAATAGCTACAAACTGAATTAATAAAACAGTAACTATTAAATTAGTAGTACCCAGACCAAGTTCAATAGAACCAAAAATAGTTGCTAATAAAATAATGGTTTGAACGCCAACACTTAATAAGAAAAAAGCAATTAAAAAATTCTTTAATGTTGGATACTCCTTTAACTCCATCCATACTTTTTTTAACTCCTTAAAACCCTTCCAGATAAAATCTTTTTCAGGTTTTCTATTAAAACTATTATTGGGTAATTTTTTAAAAGTGATTTGTGCAAAACCTATCCACCAAAAGCCAACCATTACAAAAGAAATTCTCATGGCTTTAAGAGATGCCGCATTTTTAGCGTTCTCCAATGCATTATTAATTTCTGCTTCACTCCCATTAGCTAAAACTGTATCTGAAATACTTAAGTCGAAACCAAATGTATCTGGAGCTAAGATCATTGCTAAACAAAATATTAATAAAATAATAGAACCTATATAACCATAGATAAAACCTTTTGCACTTATAGCATCTTGCTGCTCTGGATGCGCAACTTCTGGTAGATAAGAATTATAAAAAACAATGCTAGACCAAAAACCAATACTTGCTAAAATTGTACAAACAATACCTATCCAAGCAGTATTTAAATCTTCGAAAAAATACATAGACATTACTGATAGTGCTCCTAACCAGCAAAAAAATTTCATAAATTTTAATTTATTTCCGGTATAATCTGCAATTGCAGATAGAACCGGAGACATAAAAGCCACAACTAAAAAAGAAAAAGAAAGTGCATAACTATACAAAGTATCTGCGTGATCCCATTTCATACCTAAAAAAACAACCGTCTTACCTTCTGTTATTGCACTATAAAATAATGGAAAAACAGCGGTACTAATTACTAGGGAATATACCGAATTTGCCCAATCATAAAATGCCCAAGCTCCTATTAATTTTTTATCTCCAATTTTTAGCATAAAATTATTTTAAATAAAATATTGTTCATTTATTCTAGAACGGCACACAATATAGTAAAAGTTTTTACAAATTTTTACTATATTGTCTTTGGTTCATTATTTGTGAATTTTAAAACCAATAAACTAGCTGTATTTAGCTTTATTAAAACCTAGAAGAAACGTACACTTTTCTATATTATGAACAAGTATTGGCATAAATGGAAAGTTTTCTTTTATATAAATGCTTAAAAATTATTAAGTTTTCTTTATGATGAATGATCCTTATCTTTGTAACTATTATAGTTTTCTAATTTAAAATAATGCACCTCCAAGGCCACAAAAAATATACGAATGAATAAAATACTTTCTCTTTTAATGATTGTTCTTTTTTTAAGTTGCTCTAGTAGGGCTCAAGACGCCGCTAAAGAAAATAAAAAATACAAAATAGTTAAAACTAACGCTCAATGGAAAAAAGAATTGACAAGCGAACAATATTATGTACTGCGCAAAGCAGGTACAGAAAGAGCTTTTACAAGTCCTATAAATAAGAATTATAAGGATGGTTTATTTGTCTGTGCGGCCTGTAAAACGCCTTTATACGAATCTCAGTTTAAATTTGATTCTGGCACTGGTTGGCCTTCTTTTGATAGAGCAATCGATAATAATGTAGAATTAGATGTAGATCATAAGATTGGTTACGCAAGAACCGAATTAAAATGCAACACCTGTGGCGGTCATCTGGGACATTCTTTTAATGATGGACCTAAAAAAACTACAGGAAAGCGACATTGTATAAATGGTGTTGCTTTAATGTTTATTCCTAACAATAAAATAGACTAGATATTTAAATAATTTGTAACTTCCTTTTGAATTTTAATCTTTAGAGATAAAAATAAATATTTAGACATGAAACTTGGTGCTTCGTATAAGTTTTTATAATTGTCTATTAGATGTATATTCCTCCTTCTTTATTAATTTTAATATCGCTAACTATTCTGATAAAACTAGGTGCACAAAGTTTAAATATTAAGCGGTATTGAAAATATCATCAATTTTATTATTAAAAAATAAACATTATTACAGCTTTGTTAGTTTACAAACTCTAAGAAGATAAACATACTTAAAGCTCATTTTTTCTTTAGTATATTTATTTTTAAATATTTTACAAACTTCTTTACTCCATTATTCTTGCAGAAAAAGTAATCTAAAAAAGCCTAAAATAACTATCTAAAAATACTTGTTAATTTATTATATTTGTCTATCCAAAAAAGATACAAATTATGTTTAATAATTTAAGCGATAAATTAGATAAAGCCTTACATACCTTAAAAGGACACGGTAAAATTACAGAAGTTAATGTTGCAGAAACTTTGAAAGAAGTTAGAAGAGCATTACTTGACGCCGATGTAAATTTTAAAATTGCCAAAGATTTTACCAAAAAAGTACAAACACAAGCACTAGGGCAGGATGTATTGACAACATTAAATCCAGGACAGTTAATGGTAAAACTGGTAAAGGACCAACTAACGCTATTAATGGGTGGCGAAACTGTTGGCGTTAATTTAGGTGGTTCTCCAACCATTATTTTAATGTCTGGTTTACAAGGTTCTGGTAAAACTACTTTTTCTGGAAAATTAGCAAACTTCTTGAAAACTAAAAAATCTAAAGAAGTACTTTTAGTTGGTTGTGATGTATACAGACCCGCAGCAATAAATCAATTACAAGTTGTAGGAGAGCAAATTGGTGTAGAAGTTTATGCGGAAGTTGAGAACAAAAACCCTGTAGAAATTTCTAAAAATGCTGTAAAGTATGCCAAAGCAAATGGTAAAAATGTAGTTATCATAGATACTGCTGGTCGTTTAGCTGTAGATGAAGAAATGATGAAAGAAATTTCTGAAATTCACAAAACCATACAACCTCAAGAAACTTTATTTGTAGTAGATGCTATGACAGGGCAAGATGCTGTAAATACGGCAAAAGCTTTTAATGATATTTTAAATTTTGACGGTGTTGTACTTACAAAATTAGACGGTGATACTCGTGGTGGTGCTGCTTTATCTATAAAATCTATAGTTAATAAACCTATTAAATTTATTGGTACGGGGGAAAAAATGGATGCGATTGATATTTTTCATCCAGATAGAATGGCAGACAGAATTCTAGGAATGGGGGATGTTATTTCTCTTGTTGAAAGAGCACAAGATCAATATGACGAAGAAGAGGCTAGAAAATTACAGAAAAAAATTGCTAAAAATCAGTTCGGATTTGATGATTTTTTGACGCAAATACAGCAAATTAAGAAAATGGGAAGCATGAAAGACCTTATGGGTATGATTCCTGGAGCTGGCAAAGCTATGAAAGATGTAGATATTGATGATGACGCTTTTAAAGGTATTGAAGCAATAATACATTCTATGACACCAGTAGAAAGAAGCACACCAACAAGCATAGATGCTAGCAGGAAAAAGAGAATTGCCAAAGGTTCTGGAACTTCAGTTAATGCCGTAAACCAACTAATGAAGCAATTTAATCAGATGAGTAAAATGATGAAGATGATGCAAGGTGGCGGTGGCAAAAAAATGATGCAAATGATGCAAGGAATGAAGTAGGAATTTTACTTTAAAAAATATAATTTAAAGACATAAGTAATAAATCTCAAATAAAAACTAGTTTAATGATTTTACTAAACGGAAAAAAAACGGCTGCTGACATCAAAGAAGAAATTACGTTAGAAGTAAGAGAGCTAAAAGATAACGGTCATAAAACACCGCATTTAGCCGCAATTATTGTTGGTAATAATGGAGCAAGTATTACATATGTAAATGCAAAAGTAAAAGCTTGTGAACGTGTTGGTTTTGAATCTACTTTAATAAGATTAACTGAAAAAGTTACAGAAGATGATTTACTAAATGAAATTGCTATTCTAAATATTGATAATGATATTGATGGTTTTATAGTGCAACTGCCGCTACCAAAACATATAGACGAGCAAAAAGTATTAATGGCTGTAAACCCAGACAAAGATGTAGATGGATTTCACCCTACAAATGTTGGAAAAATGGCACTAAACTTACCTACATTTATTTCTGCTACTCCATTTGGTATTTTAGAGTTACTAGATAGATATAACGTAGAAACTTCTGGAAAACACGTGGTAGTTTTAGGAAGAAGTCATATTGTTGGTAGCCCAATAAGCATCTTACTTTCACAGAAAAGAAAAGTTGGTAACGCTACAGTAACCATGTGCCATAGTCGAACTAAAAATTTAAAAGAACTTACATTGCAAGCAGATATTATTATTGCTGCTATAGGAATTCCTGAATTTCTAAAAGCAGATATGGTGAAAAAAAATGTAACTGTTATAGATGTTGGTATCACACGTTTAGCAGATTCTTCTAAAAAAAGCGGATTTAGATTGGTAGGAGATGTTGCCTTTGAGGAAGTGTCTAAAAAAGCTGAATTTATTACACCAGTTCCTGGCGGTGTTGGACCAATGACCATTGCAATGTTATTAAAAAATACATTATTAGCTTGCAAAAGGAATTCTTAAATATTGGGATTAGAAAAATATTCAACCTTATAACTTTTATTTTAAACACTTAATATTGTGTTAGTAACAAGTATTATGTTTAGATTTACTAGATGGATTTTTTTTTAAAAGAGAACAATAACTTTATACCTTTTTCTCTGCAACACGCTATTGTAGCACTTTTTTGTATTTTATTTGGTTTTGCTTTGATTGCTATTACCAAGAAACAGCCGAA
>CAJXAS010000095.1 GCA_913050305.1 uncultured Polaribacter sp.
TTTTTGCATTTATAGTATCCCTTATTCATTCTCATAATCATGAACAAATTTGATACGAGGACTACTAGCCATCAAGTTAGGATTTGTTCCTTCAACTCCTTCAGGAATTGGCTGGTTGCGTGTTTCATAATAAGTTACCCAACTAGGCATTGGATTTCCTGTGCTATCGTTAAATGTCATTGGTTGGGTACGAAAAGGTATAGAATCTTTAGGTAAATCTTGAGAAGAAAACATTTTATAAACTAATTCAGAGCAATAATAAGAAGCGTCATCCCATAAAAAAACCGCATCATAAGGTGTATTTATTCTTTCGATTCCATATGCTATTGCTTTAGAAATATAAGGCTGGTAATAACTATCTAGTCTTGCAACTGTAGTTTGAGATTTGTTAAATTTATTTTTATTCCTGTTCAGAAATTTTATTAAAGGAGTTTGGCAAATTCCTTCTTTCGGAATCGCCTCCACTACAAACCATTTTTTATCTTTTTGCATTGCTATCCCAACATGCGAATAGTTTTTAGAAAATGAAGTTGCCGTTACATCTTTAATCGCATTATCTATTTCGCCTGTTCCTGTATTTTGAAACAGTAAATCCCCTTGTTTTATCTCAAAATTATTTTTTTTTTGATTGCTATCGCAACTAAGCAAAACAAAGGAGAATATAAAGAGGATATAAGTTTGCATTAGGGTTCTATTCATAAGTATCTTGTTGTTAATTTCAGGACGGGTCATACTTTTCACTTGACATTATATTTTTATAAATTTATGTAAAAAAAGGAATAAACTACTATTCTAAATGTGATTTTTTAAAAAAAACACTTCATAAATTACACTTAAATTTGTGTGTAACTAATTTAATATAAACAAATTAGAACATTTAGTTTTCATCTAAGGAGTTTCCAATCATTTTTTAAAAGTATTTTTTTTCTGTATAGACTTGTTCCATTAATCCTACGAACAACAATACTTATTGCTCTATTAATAGGCTATCTATGAAATATTAGGTCTAGGGTAACTAACCACTAAACATACAAAAACCCTAATTTCAGTGAAGAAATTAAGGTTTTTTTGAGGTGTCTAGCGGATTCGAACCGCTGTACATGGTTTTGCAAACCATTGCCTAGCCACTCGGCCAAGACACCTTTTTATTTTTAAAAGGTTTTATCTAAAAATTGATTACTCGCTTTAAAGAATGCAAATTTAAGCAAATTTACAAGTATTGCAAGTCTTTTTTAATCTTATCGCTTTTTTGTTAGAATTATAACTACTTCTTCAACATTTCCGCCAATTGGTGGGTTAATTTTTGAAACCGAAACCTTCGCTTTTTTAACTTTTCTAAGTTCATTGAATATCCGATTTAAAATACGTTGCGCAACCTCTTCTAACAGCTTCGCTCGTATTGCCATTTCTTCTTTTACAATATGGTTTAAGTGCACATAATCTACCGTATCTATCAAATCATCTGTCTTTGCAGATTTCTTTAAATCAGCTTTTATAGATACATCTACTCGATACTCCGAACCAATTTTTGCTTCTTCATCTAAACAACCATGATACGCGTATAACTTAATATTATTAACTTTAATTATTCCCATTTTATTTTACTGGTGTTGTTGAAGCAGCTGCTAATTTCTCCCACATTTTGTCTGTATTTAATCTAAAAGATCCTAAATGATGAAAACTACATTGCTCTGGCGCAATAATAGATAAAAAAGGTTCTTCTTTTCTGTTATTATATAAATGGTATACTTCACCAATATTTGGCTCAAAATTAAATTTAGAATTATATACCAAATCATTGTATTGAAATTTTTGCATCAATTCTTCGTACTCTTTTCTAACCTCGTCAAACTTAGATTTAAATTGCTTGTTTACGCGTTGTACACCGTCATTTCTCCAAGTTGCAGTATTTAAAGGTTTAATTACAGGCGAGCTTGCAGACGTACCATAAGGTTTTAAGGCCGCGTCATACTGCTGTGTTTCTTCGTTAAAGACTACTAAATCTGGTTTTTTTTCTCCGTCTTGCTTCATAGTGCAAAATTACGACAAAAAATAAATACTAAATTGGCTTTTTAGAAATTTTAACTAGCGAGTACAACTTCATTAACTTGTAAAAAAGTCAAAAACATTGCTAATTCCGCTAGTTTTAGTTTTATAAAACTCTGTATACGAACAACGCGAACAAGTTACACTTGTAAATTTCTGATTCTGAATATCAAAAATTTTTGATAAGGTTCCGCCAGTTGCCCGCATTTCGCCTAATTTATAGTGTTTAGAATCACATTTCGGGCAGGTATAATTTCTAATTTGATCGCTCATAATAAATGATGTTTGTTTATTAGTGGTTGAATTTACAATTTTGTTACAAAACTCTCAATACCAATGAAGTATTTTGTGTAATTTTGTCTCTTAATTTTTCATTTAAAATGATGTCTGAAGAGAAAAAACCGCTCAATTTTTTAGAGCATATTATTGAAGAAGATTTGACAAACGGAATGCCGAAAGAAAATTTACGCTTTCGTTTTCCGCCAGAACCAAATGGATATTTACACATTGGGCATACCAAAGCCATTGGAATTAGTTTTGGGCTAGGTGAAACTTACAATGCACCTGTAAATTTACGTTTTGATGACACAAATCCTGCAAAGGAAGAACAAGAATATGTAGACGCTATTAAGAAAGATATTTCTTGGCTAGGGTACTCTTGGGCAAATGAATGTTATTCTTCAGATTATTTTCAGCAACTATTTGACTGGGCAGTCTTGTTAATCAAAGACGAAAAAGCCTATGTAGATTCTCAATCTTCAGAAGACATGAGAACGCAAAAAGGAACACCTACTTCTATTGGAACCAATAGTCCTTTTAGAACTCGTTCTGTAGCGGAAAACTTGGAATTATTTCAAGGAATGAAAGATGGGAAATTTAAGGAAGGAGAACATACGTTGCGTGCAAAGATAGATATGGAAAATCCAAATATGTTACTGCGCGATCCTTTAATGTACAGAGTTATGTTTAAATCTCACCATAGAACTGGAGATGATTGGTGTATTTACCCAATGTACGATTGGACCCATGGAGAGAGCGATTATATAGAGCAAATTTCGCACTCGTTATGTTCTTTAGAATTTAAACCTCACAGAGAATTATATAACTGGTTTAGAGATAATATAGTTGATTATAGCAGCTCTGAATATCCGAATCCACCAAAGCAACGTGAGTTTTCTCGTTTGAATTTAAGTTATACAATTATGAGTAAACGTAAACTGTTAACTTTAGTTGAAAACGAAATTGTTTCTGGTTGGGACGATCCAAGAATGCCAACAATATCTGGTTTAAGAAGACGTGGTTACACACCAACTTCAATTAAAAATTTTATTGAAACTGTTGGAGTTTCTAAGCGTGAAAACGTGATTGATGTAGCGCTGTTAGAATTTAAAATTAGAGAAGATTTAAATAAATCTGCTAATAGAGTAATGGCAGTTTTAGATCCTGTAAAAGTGGTAATTACAAATTATCCTGAAGGACAAGAAGAATTTTTAACAGCAGAGAATAATCAAGAAGATGAAAGTGCTGGCTTTAGAGAGGTTCCTTTTTCGAGAGAAATTTATATCGAAAAAGAAGATTTTAGAGAAGAAGCAAATAAAAAGTTTTTCCGTTTAAAACTAGGAAAAGAAGTTCGATTAAAAAACGCCTATTTTATAACTGCAAATAGTTGTACAAAGGATGCAGACGGAAATGTTACCGAGATTCAGTGCACGTATGATCCGTTAACAAAATCTGGAAGTGGCACAGAAGAAAGCATGCGTAAAGTAAAAGGTACTTTGCATTGGGTTTCTATAAAACATGCGGTTAAAGCTGAGGTAAGAGCATATGATAGATTGTTTTTAGATGAAGCGCCAGATTCGCATAAAGATAAAGATTATATGGAGTTTGTAAACCCTGATTCTTTAGAAGTAATTACTGCTTTCTTAGAGCCAAGTTTACAAGTTGCTAAAATTGGTGAACGTTTTCAGTTTCAACGTTTAGGGTATTTTAATGTAGATGATGATTCGACTGCTAATAATTTAGTATTTAATAAAATTGTTGGATTACGAGATAGCTGGGCTAAGAAATAGTTTTTAGTGAGTACTGTTGTGTAATTTGTTACTAATGTATATTTAAATAATAATTCTAATTTATAATTATGAAAAAAATACTTTTTTTATCAGTCTTTATTATTACTCTTTCTTGTTCAAATAAGAAAGAAGTAAAACAAGTTGCAGAAATTTCTTGTGGTCAGTGTCAGTTTGAACTAGACAGTGAAACTGGTTGCGATCTAGCAGTTCGTATTGATAACAAAGCTTATTTTGTAGATGGTTTTGATATTGATGCTTTTGGTGACGCACATGACGAACACACCGGTTTTTGCGAAGTAATTAGAAAAGCAGAAATTAAGGGTGTTGTTGAAAACGGGCGTTTTAAAGCCAGCTCTGTAAAGTTAGTTGATGGCTTAAAATAGCCTCCTTCTCTAGAAATTTAGAGATATTGACATTATAAATATTAAAAAATCCGACGTAAAATATTTACTTCGGATTTTTATTATACTGTAAACTGAATACTAAAAATTATCAGTTTTTAAGGTGCAGGGTTTGGAATTGCCGCATGAACTGCTTCAATTTCTTTCAAAGTTTCTTCGGATAAGTTAATATCTATACTTCCAATATTTTCTTTTAACTGACTCATTTTTGTTGCGCCAATAATATTACTGGTTACAAAAGGCAATTGATTTATAAATGCCAAAGACAATTCTGTTAATGTAATTCCGTTTTTCTTTGCTATGGCTTCATATCTTTTTACAGCTTCCAAAGAACCATCACCCATATAACGCGCAATAAATCTTGGAAACAAATTTCCTCTTGAACCTTCAGGACTGTTTCCATCTAAATACTTACCAGATAAAACACCTTGCGCTAAAGGAGAATATGCTAACAAACCAATATCTTCTCGCATAGAAACTTCAGACATACCGTATTCATAGGCTCTATGTATCATAGAATAGGAGTTCTGGATAGTAACAGGTCTTGCTAAATTATGTGCTTTGGCAGCCTCCAAATACTTCATAGTTCCCCATGGCGTTTCATTTGAAAGTCCGATTGCTTTAATAGTTCCGTCTTTTACAAAGTTATTTAACGTTTCTAAAATTTCTAAATGATTTTCGGCTTCTTTGGTAGCAGTCTTAAAAGGATACTCTCTTACTCCGAATGCATTTACACCACGATCTGGCCAATGTAATTGGTATAAATCTAAGTAATCTGTTTGCAAACGTTTTAAACTTGCGGCTACAGCTTCTTTAATATTTGCGCTACCGAATTTACCTTTTCTAATATGTTTTGTGTAATCTCCACCACCGGCAATTTTACTGGCTAAAACTACTTTTTCCCTATTTCCTGTTTTTTTGAACCAGTTTCCTATAATTCTTTCTGTGTCTGCATACGTTTCTGGAGTTGCAGGAACAGGATATAATTCTGCCGTATCAAAAAAATTGACACCTTGTTCTAAGGCATAATTCATTTGTTCAAAAGCATCTTCTTGGGTATTCTGATTTCCCCAAGTCATGGTGCCTAAACATATTTTAGAAACCTCGATGTCTGTATTTGGTAATTTTGTATATATCATTTTTGAATATGTATTCGTGTATTTGTTTAATCGTGCAACTGTTGCAAACCCAACAACAAAATTAAACCTTATATTCTATTAAAACAATAAGCGTGTAATTTAAAAATTACACGCTTATTGTATATAAAATTTACAAAGCCTCATTGGTTATATTTACTGTATCTTGAAAATATAAACAAATAAACCTTTATTTCAATATTGCATCAATGCCCGGCAATGTTTTTCCTTCTAACATTTCTAACATCGCTCCACCTCCTGTAGAAACATAACTTACTTTTTCTGCAAAACCAAATTGTTTTACTGCGGCAACAGAGTCTCCTCCTCCAACTAAAGAAAATGCCCCATTTCTAGTAGCCTTATCAATAGAGTGTCCTAATGCAATTGTTCCACCAGCAAAAGATTCCATTTCAAAAACACCTAAAGGACCATTCCACAAAATAGTTTTACATTGGTTTGCAACAGTATCAAAAATTTCTCTCGATTTTGGTCCAGCATCAACGCCTTCCCAACCATCAGGGATTTCATTTATATCTAAAATTTTAGTATTTGCATCGTTAGAAAAATCATCTGCAGCAATTACATCTACAGGAATATGAATTTCTACTCCTTTTTGTTTCGCTTGCTTTAAAATAGCTAAGGCTAATTCCATTTTATCGTCTTCACAAATAGAATTTCCAATTTTTCCACCTAATGCTTTTACAAACGTGAAACTCATACCACCTCCAATAATTAAATGATCTACTTTATCTAAAATATTTTCAATTACCGTAATTTTAGAGGATACTTTTGCACCTCCTAATATGGCTAAAACTGGTCTTTCAGAATTATTTAAAACCTTATCTATACTTTCTATTTCTCTTGCTAATAAGTTTCCGAAACATTTATTTTCTTCAAAAAATTGTGCAATAATTGTGGTGGATGCATGTGCTCTGTGCGCAGTACCAAAAGCATCATTCACATAAATATCACCAAACTTTGATAATTTTTCTGCAAAAGCAACATCTCCCTTTTTCTCTTCTTCATAAAAACGAAGATTCTCTAACAATAAAATCTCTCCAGCTTCTAAATTAGCAACTGCTTCTTCAACTTTATTACCAATACAGTCCTCTACAAATTTTACATTACAACCAATAACATCTACTACAGATTTAACAATATGTCTTAAAGAAAACTCTTCTTGAAAACCTTTTGGACGTCCTAAATGAGACATTAAAACACAACTTCCTCCTTGTTCTAAAATATCTATAATAGTAGATTTTGCAGCTTGAATTCTTGTAGCATCTGTTACTTCTAGCTTTCCATTTAGAGGTACATTAAAATCTACACGAATAATCGCTTTTTTATTTTCGAAATTAAAATCTTTCAGTGTTTTCATTATGAATTGTTTTGCACAAAAATACCTAATTGTTTAGATTTAATAGAATTGAAACTTAAAAAATTAAGATAACGTTTGCGTTAAAAATTAT
>CAJXAS010000096.1 GCA_913050305.1 uncultured Polaribacter sp.
TCAACTTCATCAACTTTTTCTAAAACCGTAAAACTACCAATCTTTTTCTTGTTTTACCTTTTTACCTTTTGCTTTTTTAGCATTCATTTTCTTTTGGGTTTTTTTCTCCTCATTATTTAAGCTTTCTAACAATTGTTTTACTTGCTGAGGTGTCATTTTACCGGGTTGTGGTTTTGGTTTTTGTGGTTCTTTGTTTTTATCTTTTTTAGGGTCTTGTTTTTTATCCTTGTCTTTGTCTCCTTCACCGTCTTTGTCATCGTCCTTTTTATCCTTGTCTTTTTGATCTTTGTCTTTCTTATCTTTATCCTTCTGATCTTTGTCTTTGTTATCCTTATCCTTATTTTTGTCTTTGTTTTTATCGTCTTTTTTATCTTGTTTTTCTTTGTCTAATAATTGCTGTGCAACGGCTAAATTATAACGAGTTTCGTCATCTATAGGATTGTTTCTTAATGCATTTTTAAAAGCATCTACAGCACCTTGATAATTTTTAGATTCCATCATGGCATTTCCTATATTATGAAATGCTTCGGCCTTAATACCTTTGTCGATTGCAGTTTTTGCAGTTAATTCATATTGAGGTATTGCTTCTTTGTAATTTTTATTCTTGTACAATGCATTTCCTAAGTTATAGGATGCCTTATCGTAATTAGAATTACTTCCCAATGCTTTTTGATAGGCTACAGAAGCATCTGTGAATTGTTCTTTTTGATACAATTCATTTCCCTGACGCAGCATTTTCCTTGCAGTTCTTTGCTGTGCAATAGTATCTTTTTGTGCTGCTATTTCTTTAGATAAAAAGAGCATTAAGAAAACGATAAACAGGTATTTTAATTTTTTCATTTAATTTTTTGTTTTCTCTTCGTTAAATAAATCTGCTTTTTTCAACCATTTAGTTTTCTTTTCAAACAAGAAAACATCCATAATTAAAAACAACAAACCCAATACTAAGAACCATTGAAATTGATCTTTATAGTCAGAAAACTGCTTGGTCTCAAATTCGCTTTTTTCTGCATTTGCAATAATTTCTGCAATTTCGCTTACAGGATTTTCAGTAATATTGCCATCAATATATTTGCCATTAGCGGCATCTGCAATTCCTTGTAAAACTGCTGGTTTACGTTTTGTAATTACAGTTTCACCTTTGTTATCTTTTTTATAACTATTCACAGCACCATTTACACGTATAGGAATTGGCCCACCTCTTTCTGTACCAACGCCAACAGTATAAATTTTTACACCTTCGTTTGCTAAGTTTTGCGCAACCTGCTTTGTTTCTTCTTGGTGATCTTCACCGTCAGAAATAATAATTAAAAATCGGTTGGTTTGCTCATCATTATTATAATATGTTTTTGCTAATTCTAATGCGCCGTTAATATCTGTTCCTTGACTAGAAACCATGTCTGGATTTGCGTTTTGTAAAAACATACTAGCCGCGGCATGATCTGTAGTTATTGGTAATAACGGATATGAATTTCCTGCATAAATAATAATACCAACTCTGTCTGAACCTAATTTATTAATTATTTTAGAAATAATTTGCTTTGCTTTTTCTAACCTGTTAGGAGCAATGTCTTCTGCCAACATACTTTTAGAAACGTCTAAAGCAAAAACAACATCTACACCTTCTCTTTTAACTGTTTTTAATTTCGTTCCCATTTTTGGGTTGGTCAAAGAAATTATTAAAAAGGTAATACCCACTAATAAAGTTACCAATTTTAAAGTAGTTTTAAAGCTAGATGAATTTGGTGCTAATTTTTTGAGTAATGTGCTATTAGAAAAGGCACGTTGTGTTCTTTTTTTCCACCATAAAACCAACAAGAAAATAACAATCATTGCTGGAACAATTGTTAGTAGATAAAAATAAATTGGTTCTTCTATTTTGTACATTATTTTTTAATTGAAAGATTCAATTTTTTATATAAAACTTTTGAAAATTGTATTTCTTAAAATGAATTCTAACAATAAGAATCCTAATCCTAGGAGTACAAAAACTCTAAACTTCTCTTGATAATTGTAATACTTAAACTCTTCTATTTTTGTTTTTTCTAGGGCATCAATTTCGTCATAAATTTCTTTTAAAGATTCATTGTCCGTTGCCCTAAAATATTTCCCTTCGGTTTCTGTTGCAATTTCTTGCAATAGTTTTTCATCTATTTCTACTTGTTGCTTTCTAAAATTCAGCTTGCCTGTTCTAGGGTCTTTACTCCATGGGAAATCTGCCATACCGTTCGTACCAATTCCGATGGTATACACTTTTATTTTCAACTCTTTTGCCAATTCGGTTGCCGTTCTTGGATCTATATTACCAGAGTTATTTACACCATCTGTAAGTAAAATAATGACTTTACTTTTTGCCTTACTTTCTTTTAGTCTGTTTACACCCGAACCTAAACCCATTCCAATAGCTGTTCCACCTTCTAATTGCCCCCATTTCAATTCAGAAATTGTACGTTTCACAATTCCTTTATCACTTGTAATTGGGGTTTGGGTAAAACTTTCACCGGCATATACCACAATACCAATTCTATCGTTTGGTCTTCTGTCTACAAAATTTACAGCTACTTTTTTAAGAGCCTCTAATCTATTTGGCTTTAAATCTCTAGCCAACATGCTAGCAGATACATCAATGGCCATTACAATATCAATCCCTTTATTCGTTTTTGTTTTCTTGCTTACAGATACATTTCTAGGTCTTGCTAGCGCAATTATAATTACAGACAAAGCAAGCAGTCTTAACAGATATAGAATTGGTTTTAATTTTGATAAAAATGAGCCACCTTTAAAACCTTTTACACTCGGCATTGTTAAAACAGCAGTATCTTTTTTACGCATAAAGAAATGCCAAACTGCTAATAGCGGTATGAGTATTAGTAACCAGAGAAACTCAGGATTTAAAAATTCGAAATTACTCCAGTTCATCTTCTTTTTCTGTTATTTGTTTAGGCTTTAAGTTTCCTATAATAAATTCTGCATCTCTTCTGTCGTCTTCAATTTCAATCGCTAAAGGTTTCGACTTAGCAAACTTTACTAAATCAGCTTCTTGTAATAAGTCTTTTAACTTTTTTATTGTTTCTTTTGAAGTTTCTATACTATCTGCGTTCTTAAAGTCTTTTATCATTGCTAGCACTTCATCAGTAGTATTTTCTAATGCAGGTACTTTTAATTCACGCTCAATATAGCCACGCACGATTTCTGTTAATTCAGAGTAATATTCTTTTATTTTATTGTTTTGCCACAAGAGCTTTTCATCTAATTCATTCAACCTTAAAATTGCCTCTTCAAAAGGAGGTAAGGTTCTGTAGGTTGGCGCATCTTCGGTTTCTTTTCTTTTTCTAATTACAAACCAGTAAATCCAGAAACCTATGATCGCTAGAATTGCTAAAATGAGATATATGTAGATTCTAAAATCATCAAA
The DNA here is from genome assembly GCA_913050305.1 of uncultured Polaribacter sp. Classification (GTDB taxonomy): domain Bacteria; phylum Bacteroidota; class Bacteroidia; order Flavobacteriales; family Flavobacteriaceae; genus Polaribacter. The sequence goes on from CAJXAS010000096.1 coordinate 3,416, forward strand.
AGTATAAGGTTCTTCTTTGATAGATTTTATTGGAAATTTTTTCACTTTTAAAGTATCTATTGCAATTGTTGCTATATTTATTAAAAGAGAATCTGTTAAAAAAGCCTGATTTTTCACAAAGATTTGTTGTTGCGGAATGTAAAACGCTCCACTATCAAAGCCTGTTAATATGTATCTTCTAATGAGGCTGTTTTTAATAGTATCTATTCTTGTAGAATCGATAATCTCCAATCCCTTTAGTTGGATTTTTGGAATGATTACATTCTGAGTTTCATCTACCGAGATTTTTAATTGAAACTGCTCACCAATTCTAATGCTGGTAGTATCAATTTCTGCCTTAACCATTGGTTTTTGCGCAAAACTTATGGTTGAAATAAATAGTAATATGTAGAATATTTGTTTTTTCATTTTAAGACTATCTTCCTTTGTGTTTAAAATAACCTAATAATTTTTTCACGTAATTTTCATCAACCCTTGTATTTACGCTTCCCGCGCCACTTCTTTTAAACATGTTTGTGTAATAGTCTGAAAGTCTTATTGCATTTGCTTTGTAACTTGTTCTTACAGACCTTGATGCAGTATTAATTAACTGCACATTGCCGGTTTCAGCGTCTAACATTGGCACCATTCCTAAATTAGGGATTTCGGCATCATGTTTATCATAAACTCGAATACCGGTTAAATCGTGTTTTTTTGCTGCTATTTTTAGTGTCTTTTCATAGTCATCGTCCATGAAATCTGATAACATAAAAACAATCGCTCTTTTTTTCATTACACTAGATAGAAACTTTAAAGCTGCTGCAATATTTGTTTTTTTACTTTTTGGTTTAAATTCTATGAGCTCTCTAATAATTCTTAAAACATGACTTTTACCTTTTTTAGGAGGAATGAACAACTCAATATCATCAGAAAATAAAATTAAACCAACTTTATCATTGTTTTGAGTTGCAGAAAAAGCCAATGTTGCGGCAATTTCTGTGACGGTATCTTTTTTAAACTGTGTAGCTGTTCCAAATAATTCAGAACCAGAAATATCTACTAAAAGCATCATCGTTAATTCACGTTCTTCTTCAAAGACTTTAATATAAGGTTCGTTGTATCGTGCGGTAACGTTCCAGTCAATTGCTCTAACATCGTCACCAAATTGGTATTGTCTTACTTCAGAAAAAGTCATACCACGTCCTTTAAAAGAGGAATGGTATTCACCTCCAAAAATATCATTAGACAAACGTTTTGTCTTAATTTCTATCTTCCGTACTTTCTTAAGTATTTCTTTTGTATCCATTTATTCAATTGTCAGTTAACATGTATCAATTAATAGTTTCACATTTTAAACGTATAATTGTTTTTTGATAATTGTTTATGGTACTTCAATTTCATTAATAATATCATTTATAATGTCAACAGAAGTTATATTCTCTGCTTCCGCTTCATAGGTAATACCAATTCTGTGGCGCAGTACATCATAAACCACTGCCCTAACATCTTCTGGAATTACATATCCTCTTCGCTTAATAAAGGCATAACATTTTGCTGCTTTTGCTAAATTTATACTTCCACGAGGAGAGGCTCCAAAACTAATTAAGTCTTTTAATTTTGATAAGTTATATTTTTCTGGATAACGTGTTGCAAAAATAATATCTAGAATATATTTTTCGATTTTCTCGTCCATATATACCTCATTTGCAACTGCTCTTGCTTTTATAATTTGGGCTACAGAAACTACAGGGTTTACTGTGGCAAAGCTACCGGATAAATTCTGGCGCATAATAAGTTGCTCATCTTGTAATTTCGGATAATCAATGACTACTTTTAGCATGAATCTATCTACTTGTGCTTCTGGCAAAGGGTAGGTTCCTTCTTGTTCTACAGGGTTTTGAGTAGCCATTACTAAGAAAGGTTCATCTAATTTAAAGGTAGTGTCTCCAATAGTAATTTGGCGTTCTTGCATTGCTTCTAATAAAGCAGATTGCACTTTTGCAGGTGCTCTGTTAATCTCATCTGCCAATACAAAGTTTGCAAATATTGGACCTTTTTTAATCATGAAGTCATTTTCCTTCATGTTGTAAATCATGGTTCCAACAACATCTGCAGGCAATAAATCTGGTGTAAACTGCACTCTACTAAAACTTGCTTGCACCGCTTTAGATAATGTATTAATTGCCAAAGTTTTTGCTAATCCAGGAACTCCTTCCAGTAAAATATGACCATTACCAATCAACCCGATTAATAAACTTTCTATCATTTGTTTTTGTCCAACAATTACTTTGTTCATTTCTAAAGTAAGAATATCTATAAAGGCACTTTCCCTTTCAATTTTCTCGTTAATTGCTCTTACATCTACATCCATTATATATTGTATTTGGTGTTATTTTTTTTATTGAAACAAAACTACAATTTTAACATATTTATTTTTGTTAAAAGTAGGTTAAAGATGGTTCGTTATTTTTTATTACTTTTAGAGAATTATTGAGCACTAAATTTTTTATGGAAAAGTTAACGGATAAGTTTTTATGGAAAGCATTAAAAGAAGGAGACCTAAATGCGTTTTCTGTGCTTTTTGAAAGCTACTACCCAGATTTACACAGTTACGGATTAAAGATATCTAAAAATACTGCGCTTACAGAAGATACGTTGCAAGACTTTTTTTTATATGTTTTTGAACATAGAGAAAATTTAAGTGATTTAGATACCATTGCGCCTTACCTTTTCACGTCCTACAAACGCTTTTTATTAAAGGTGATGAATAAAAACAGCAAATTAACACATACCGATTTTCCTGAAGATACTTTTGTGGACCTTCAATTTACAGCAGAAGAGATAATGACAGAGCAAGAAACAACCATTTTTAGAAATAAAAATTTATCTGTTTTATTAAACAAATTACCAAGTAGACAAAAAGAAGCCATTTACTTGAAGTACTACAGCGGTTTAAAAGCTACAGAAATCTCAGAAATAATGGGTATTAATTATCAGAGTGTAGTAAATACATTACATAAAGCAATAAAAAGTTTAAAAGAAGAAATCTCTATTATAAAACTATTTAAGCTTTAACATAAAATTAAGGGTATAAAAAACATAATAGAATCTTATATAAGTAGAAAGAGACAATTAAAAGATGATTAAAAAACAATACAATACCATAAACGATTTTTTAGAAGACGTGTCTTTTAAAAATTGGGCATTACAAAATAATGGTACCGACATAAATTTTTGGGAATTTTGGATTGCAAATAATCCAGAGAAAAATGAATTGGTAGACAAAGCGAAAGACCTTGTATTAGGTGTTTCTTTTAATAAGGACCTTGTTAGCAGAGAAAAAGTTGCTTTCGAATGGGAAAAATTAGAAGCTAAAATTCAGAAAAAAACAAAAGCACCAAAAGCACCAAAAGAAAAAGTTAGATTTTTAAGAAAATTTAGTGCAGCAGCATCTATATTATTAATATTTTCTTTAGGTCTCTATTTCTTAAAGAGTAATTCTAAGATAACACATAAAACTAATTATGGCGAAATATTAAATATTAAATTACAAGATGGTAGTGATGTTACTTTAAATTCAAATTCTAGCTTATCTTACTACAAAAACGAAAGTAGAAAAGTTTGGTTATCTGGTGAAGCATTTTTTCAGGTTGATAAAAAAGTAGTTACTCAGGCGAAGTTTTGGGTAATTACAAAAGATTTATCTGTAGAGGTGTATGGTACTTC
>CAJXAS010000097.1 GCA_913050305.1 uncultured Polaribacter sp.
GGAATGTTATTTTTAAATATGCTTTGCTAGTTTTTTTTTCTATTTTATATCGATTGTCTTTTCGCATTCCAATAATCCAAATAATGGAGTCATCAGCACTACAAAGCAGCCATATATTTTGTTTTTCTAAAAGCGATAATTTCTCGTCCTTAAAATACTTACTTAGCTTCTTTTTTCCTTGCATCCCTGCAGGATAAAAATAGTCGCCATTTTTCCATTTCCTTACAATTAAAGGGTACTTTAAACTTTCTTTAGAAACACAAATAGTCTTTTTGTTTTCAATTAATTGTTCACTAACTTCTTTAAAACTTAAATGTATTGGGTCTTCAATTTTTAATGTATTTTCAGCTATCTGAAACCCAACCTCTAATGTTTTATGGTGCTTAGATGAGGGTTCTTTTTTAGACAATATTAGAAAATCTCTATCTTTTAAAAGTACATGTGTCTTAGAAAACACTTGTTTACCAGACTGTGCAGAAAGTAAATTGTAAATATCATTAAATTCACTAAAATTATAAGTTTCTAAAAGTTGATATAAATAGGCTTTCGGATTTGACAATTTCTGAAGTTTGTCAATTTTAAATTTCGTAACACCATTCTCTTTTAAAACAACGTTCTTAGAGATTTCCTCAATGCTATCGTCAATAATTTGAGCACTCTCTTTCAAGCACTCTATGGTTTTAGAAAACGTATCTAGTAAACTAGGATTTATCTCTTTTAAGACAGGTAGTATTTTATGTCTAATTTTATTTCGAACATATTTTGTAGAAGCGTTGCTTTGGTCTTCACGCCAAGGAATGCTGTTCTCTTTCGCAAAAGACTCAATTTCATTTCTTGAGAATTTTAATAACGGGCGTATAATATTTCCATTGACTTCAGGAATCCCTGTAAAACCCGCTAATCCACTTCCTCTGGTTAAATTTATCAAAAAAGTCTCTAAATTATCATCTGCATGATGCGCTGTTAATACAAAATCGAAATTATGTTCTTGTAGTGTTTCTTGAAACCAAGTATAACGCAAGTTTCTAGCAGTAATTTGCGTGGACTCTTTATTTTCTTTTGCTATTTTCTCTGTTTCAAAAGAAGTTGTAAAACATTTAATTTGAAGTTTTTCAGCCAATTCTTTTACGAATACAGTATCTAAATCGCTTTCTGTATTTCTTAAATTAAAATTGCAATGTGCTAAAGAAATATTAAAATTTAATACCGACAAAAGATGTGTTAAAACAACAGAGTCTATTCCACCAGAAATGGCGATTAATAGTTTTTTTTCCTTTAAAAAAGGAAAATTTTGTTGCAGAAGATTGGATAGTTTTTGAAGCATACGGTCCTCAAAAGTACGGAAATTAATGAAGTTATTTTAGACTTGTTTAGACAGCCAAACACGAATGTCTTTTCTTATGGATACTTCTGGCCTTGGTAACGGAATTGTTCTACCAAATTGTTTACTTCTATTAAACTTTGAAAAGGTAACTTTTAGTTGTTTCCATTCTGCAGGATACAAATCTAAAAAGGTGTTAAACATGTTTTGTTCTGTTGGCTTCTCTTTTAAACTAGCTAATGTTTTTTGAAAAAGTTCTTCTTGGTTTGGTATCATACTGCAAAAGTATTTAATATTTCCTTAAAAATGATGTTTTCTAAGCTATGATATGGTTAGAAAAGTATTAAAAATGAATTTTAAAGAAAATACTAGGTTTCCTTTATTTAGAATTCTGTAAAACATATTTCATAGCCTTGGCTTTTAATAAGCACTCTTCATATTCTTTCTCTACTATAGATTTCTCTGTGATGGCTCCACCAACAGAATAAGAAATATATTTTTTTTCTTCGTTGTATAAAATACTTCTAATGACAACATTAAAATCGAAATCATTTTCAGGTGTAAAATACCCAATAGTTCCAGAATATAGGCCACGTTTAGTCTCTTCTAACTTTTCAATAATTTTCATTGCAGAAACTTTAGGGGCGCCAGTCATGCTTCCCATAGGAAAAGTACTTCTTAATGTTTCTATAGGGTGCGTAGTTGTATCAATTTCAGAAACTACAGTAGAAACCATTTGATGTACTTGTTTAAAAGAATAGACTTTGCACAATTCTTCTACTTTTACAGTGGCTATTTTTGCAGTTTTAGATAAATCGTTTCTTACTAAATCTACAATCATTACATTTTCTGCTCGTTCCTTAATATCTCTAGATAAATCAGTTGCAATTTTGTCATCATCAATCGCACTAATCAATCTTTTTGCAGTTCCTTTTATAGGCTGAGAAATAATTTTTAATCCTTGTTTTTTTAGATACCTTTCTGGTGAAGCACACAATGCATATTGGTGGTCCATTTTTAGAAAGGAAGCAAAAGGAGGTTCAGAAATGTCATTTAAATGTTTGTAAACTTCAACAGGGTTTATGCTTGCATTCTCTGCATAAAATTCCTGACAGAAGTTAGCTTCGTAAAGATCTCCTCTTTTAATATGATCTAAAATTGTATTTACTTTTGAATAATATTCGTCTTTATGAATTCTAAGCTTAATTTTAATTTTCTCATCTGAATCTGAGGGTATGGTGGTAATTTTTGTTGCACAAATAGTATTAAAATCACTTTCTATTTCATCAGCTACCATTTTTAAATAGTGGAATTCAATATTTTTTCCTTTGATAAAAATTAGTTTTTGAGGTTGAAAAAAATACAAATCAGCAAAATTTAAACCATCATAATTGTTTGAAGATAATCGCTCTACATCATTTTTAACATCATAAGAAATATAACCAAAAATATAGTCTTTTGTAATGGTTTGATATTCCTTTAGCTTGTCAAAAGCATTGGTGTAATCTGTTTTAATTGAAGTAAATTCTTCAAGGGCTAACGCGCTATCAAAACTAGAGTATTGTTGCTGGTAATTATTAGAATCTAACCAAAGTGCAGTTTCAAACTGCTGAGACCAAGATAATAAGTTTTGTTTACAACCTTTAATATGCTCAATAGAAAAAGTACGGGTAGTTCTTTGCATCATTATCACAAAAATACAATTCTTATTGATTAGAAGTGTGATTTAAAATGTTTTTCCAAAGGTAAATTGAATGGGAACGGCAACACCAGAATTTTGTGTAAAAATATTTCCATTAGAGTAATGCATAATCCTAAGTTCTGCATTATAGGATCGTTTTTCTCCAAAGAAAACACCTAATCCCATGGTGTCTTGATATGTAGTTTTAGGCCCTGTATTTAATTTGTCTAAATTTCCTGTGGTTAAAATAGTAGGTCCAATTAAAGAGTAATTTGTGTACATGTCAAAATCTTTTCTTCTCATTAAGTAAAAACGCATTGTTGGAAATATTGAAAAAGCAAGTACATTTTCTTTTGTGGCTTCTGTTTGAAAAGCAGTAATACTAACACCCCAATCTAAAGAGAAAATCTTTTCTGTTCTAAATACTAATCTTTGGTAAGTAACAGAAAATGAATGTGCTGCTTTTACTTCACCAACCCAAAAGACAGGAACTCCAAAACTTTCAAAATCACCCACTTTTAAACTCATTCCAAAAAAACGATTTGCGCCAAAACCTATTTTACTAGTTCCATAACTTACTTGAATCGTGTTTTTAGGAAAAAAATGACCGTTATTTTCGTGTTTTTCTATTTGCGATTCTTTCAATTTATTAATATGATACTCAAAACCAAAAGTAATTTGAGAAATAGATGGTTGATTTTCTTTGATTGATTTAGGTAAAAATGTTCCGTTTAAATTTAGCCGCCATTTTTTATTTAATGTGTAATTTAAACCAACACCGTAAATTAAACTTGCAAAATGCGCATCTGAATAAATAATTTTATCATTTATTGAGAAACCAATTCGGGTAACATTTGCAATACCCGCTTCACCAAATAACGAAACTTTTTTATGTAATTGAATGTTTTTCTTTAGTGACAAAGACCAAGCATTTATCCAAACACTTCTTTCATAGCCAATGCCGTTTACATCATCATATTTAAACCACGATGCAGGTCTTAGTGTGCCAAATTGTATCGCTAAATCAGGTAAAATTTTATAACCTAATAACAATCTTCCAGAAAAATAATTTTTAGAAAAAGTATTTGTCTCGTAACCCTCAATTAAATTATTATTAGAAAAAGGATATAAAATCCCACCAAAATTAATACTGTAGTAAGATTTCGATAAAAAATTAGAGGGTTGCGCTTTAGATTTTAAATATTCTTGACTGTAAAGGACACTTGTAATTATAAAAAGAAAAAATATTTGAGGGATTTTTTTCATAAGATAAAAATAAGAAACTTTCTGTAAACAAAAAGCATCCAATTCATTGGATGCTTTTTGTTTTTATAAAATATTTTATGCGCTATGCGTTTAATGGTTTTCCATCCCAAGCAGCTTTTGCAGCCTCTTTTACAGCTTCTGAATACGTTGGATGTCCATGACAAATTCTTGCCAAGTCTTCGGCAGATGCTCTAAACTCCATTGCAACAGCAGCTTCCATAATTAAATCAGCAACACGTGCGCCAACCATATGCACTCCTAAAATTTCATCTGTATTTTTGTCTGCTAAAACTTTTACAAAACCGTCAATATCTCCACTTGCACGAGATCTACCCAATGCTCTCATAGAAAATTTACCTGCTTTATACTCAATTTTTGCTTCTTTTAGTTCGTTTTCAGTTTTACCAACTGCCGCAGCTTCTGGCCACGTGTAGACAATTCCAGGAATTAAATTATAATTAATATGTGGTTTTTCACCTGCTAAAAATTCTGCAACAACAACACCTTCTTCTTCCGCTTTATGCGCCAGCATTGCTCCTTTAACTACATCACCAATTGCGTAAATAGAATTTATGTTCGTTTGTAAATGATCATTCACGGCAACTTGTCCGCGTTCATTCACTTCAATACCAACTTTCTCTAGACCTAAACCTTCAGTGTATGCTTTTCTTCCTACGGCAACCAAACAATAATCACCCGAAAACTCAATTTCTCTGTCTTTTTTATCAGTTGCTTTTACAACAACCGTATCTCCGTTTCTTTCTACAGAAGTTACTTTGTGGCTTGTTGCAAATTTCATTCCTTGCTTTTTAAATACTTTTTGCAACTCTTTAGAAACATCCGTGTCCATTCCTGGAACAATTTTATCCATGTATTCTACAACGGTTACCTTTGCTCCTAAACGGCTGTATACAGAACCTAATTCTAAACCAATTACACCTCCACCAATTACAATTAAGTGTTTTGGTACTTCAGGTAATTTTAAAGCTTCCGTAGAAGTCATTATTCTTTCTTTATCTAATTTAATAAAAGGTAAAGTTGATGGTTTTGAACCGGTTGCAATAATAATGTTAGTTCCTTCTATAATCTCAGAAGAACCATCATTTTTCGCAATATTTACATGTGTTTTATCTACAAAAGAACCCAAACCTTCAAAAACATCAATGTTATTTTTATCCATTAAGTATTTTATTCCTCCTGTTGTAGTTTCTACAACTTTCGCTTTTCTATCTACCATTTTCCCGAAATCGAAAGTTGGTTTCTCAACGGTAATTCCATGTTCTTCAAAATGATGTACAGCATCATAAAAATGATGGGAAGAATCTAATAAAGCTTTAGAAGGAATGCAGCCCACATTTAAACAAGTACCTCCTAATGTTGCATATTTTTCTATAATTGCTACTTTTTTGCCCAACTGAGAAGCTCTAACGGCAGCTATATATCCTCCAGGACCAGAACCAATTACAATAATATCATATTTCATAAGTACGTTTATTTTGTGTTTTTTAGAACCTTTCGGTTTAAAATTGCTAATAATTCACAAAAATACACATATTTTCATAAAATAAAGTAAGAATTTAGTAGTTTTACCGCACAAAATATTCTCAAAACCTACAGATGAAAATTCTAAAAAAAATTATAATTTCAGTATCAATTGTTCTCGTAATTTCTCAATTTTTTAGTCCCGATAAAAATAATGGAGATATTGCAACAGTTGCAGCTTTTATAGCAGAAACAAATCCGCCAGAAGACGTTAAGAATATTTTAGAAACTACCTGTTTCGATTGTCATTCAGCTAAAACTAAATACCCTTGGTACAACTCAATTACACCAGTTAATTATTGGTTAGAAGAACATATTCGAGATGGTAAAAAGCATTTAAATTTTTCTAAATGGGACGAGTATTCCTTAAAAAAGAAAGCACATAAAATGGATGAGCTGTACGAGGAAGTTGAAGAAGGAGAAATGCCTTTGAGCTCTTATACTTGGACGCACTCAGAAGCCAAATTATCGCCAGCTCAAATTACAGCAGTTGTTGCTTGGGGAAAGAAGGTGAAAGCAGAGTATGAACAACAAATTACAGCTAAATAATTGCAAAGAAAATCGCTTTTAATTATTGGTGCCGTTTGGGTAGAACCCAATTCTTCTGCTGCAGGAAAGAGAATGTTGCAGTTAATAGCGCAATTTTTAGAAAGGGATTATAAAATAACATTTGCATCACCTGCACAAAAAAATGAAAAAGCAATCGATTTAATTTCTTTAGGAATTAATGAAGTTGTTATTGCATTAAATAATGTTTCTTTTGACAAGTTTATAAAAGAATTAAATCCAACTATTGTGCTATTCGATCGTTTTATGATGGAAGAGCAGTTTGGTTGGCGCGTTGCAGAAAACTGCCCACAAGCCATAAGAATTTTAGATACAGAAGACCTGCATTGTTTGCGTAAAACAAGGGAATTGTGTCTAAAGCAGCAGGTTCATTTTTCTGTTGATAAATTGCTAAAACAAGACATTACAAAAAGAGAAATTGCAGCTATTTTAAGATGCGATTTATCTTTAATTATTTCTACTTTTGAAATGGAATTGTTAAAAAATAGGTTTCAAATAGCTGAAAATATTTTAATGTATTTGCCTTTTTTGTTTGATGAAATTACTGCCAGTCAGCAAAAAAAATGGCAATCTTTTGAAGAAAGAGAACACTTCATTTTTATTGGAAATTTCTTTCACAAACCAAATGTTGATGCCGTTTTAACCTTGAAAAATAAAGTTTGGACTGCGATTAGAAAGCAGCTTCCAAAAGCAGAAATTCATATTTATGGCGCATATGTAAATCAGCAAATTCAAGAATTACA
>CAJXAS010000098.1 GCA_913050305.1 uncultured Polaribacter sp.
GGTAATTTTTAGTTGTCTCATGTATTCTAATCTGTAAGCTTTTAGGATTATAAAGAAGGGCTTACATATACTTATACGAGGTAAATAGGATGAATGTTACAAAAGAGTTTTATTTTTTTTAAAAAAAAGATAAAATTTTGTAAATATTACTAAAGAGAACTGCCAATATCCTCATGAATTATTAAAACAGGACCGTTTAATAAATTTATAGTAATGTGAAATTAGCAAAAAAAGGAATGTTAATCTTTACCTTTTACAGTAAAAATATTGCCTTCTAAAAAGTAATTTGCTCTAACTTTTAATTCTTCTTCAAAGTAAATCACGCTCTCTGGTTGTATCTTAAGAAGGTAGTTTCCAGTATCCCATTTATTATTATTATTATCGTCAATAATAGCTCTTACTTTATAGGTCTTCGGTTCTAATAAATTAAAAACAAGTGTTTCAGAAGCAGCTATATATCTTCTTTCTATAATTTCATTATTTTCTTTCCCTGATAATAAATCAATAATTAGATTTTTAGAATCCTTATTTAGGATGCGTATTGTAATTTTACCATAATCTTCTAATTCTATGGTTTTAAAGTTATAATTTAAAGTATCATTTTGAACATCATATATATCTGTATAACTTCCAGGGAAAGCCTTTAATTGGTATCTTTCTTTTTGATTCTTCTCAAAAATAAAACCAATTTTATTTTCTTTTTTAGAGATGTAATTTGAGTATTTAACCCTAATAGTATCTTTGTCTATGAAAACTATTTTGCTGGTATCTATTTTTACAATAGGATTATTACTTTTAATAAAAAAAGTATCTCTTAAATGTAAAGTTCCCATTGTAGATGGTTTTATACTTAAAGAATCTATTTTGTTTTTTCTAAACTTTACCGTTACAGTATCTAAAAAAGTAGCATTAGAAACTATGAAATTTAGAGAATCTACTTCTATAGGAGTGTGCCAATAATTTAAAGTGTCTTTATCTATTTCGAATCTAGAGATACTCTTAAAACTATCGGATACCTTAGATAATAATTTAACTTTTAAATCTTTTATTTGCCCTTCATATCCAAATTGGATTTTACCTTTAAAAACTTCTTTTGCTCTTCTAAATCTATAGTCTTGTATTTCTTTAAATAACCTTATAGGTTTTATTGTTATACTATCCTTTGGAAGCGAAATGGTATCTGAATAAAAACCAATTTTATCGTTTTTAGGATTAAAAATATAATCGCTTGAATTTTCCTCTAAAGCCAGAAGAAGATATTTGCCTTTTTTTAAGTTTGTGAAATTAAATTTTGCAGTGTCTAAAGCAGTGGTAACGTAATTAGGTTTTTGTTTGTAAATAATAGAATCTGTAAAATTACTATCTATTCGATACAACAAGATGTTCGTTTTTTTAGAGTGCTTATTTGTAAAAGCATTGCTAACAAAACCAGAATTTTTTAAAGAATCTATATAGGTACCGGTAGAGAAAATGTATTTAAAACCTTCTAGCTTATTACTTTCATTATTGTCTTCAATTGCATTACCAAAGTTAAAAATATAAGTAGTATTTGCTACTAATGTATCTAATATCTCAATTTTTAAAGATTTACTTGCAGTTCCTTGTGGGGTTACTAATAGCGGGTTTTTTAATGGAGGAGAAACAACTAGTTGTTTGTTTAAATTTTTTAATTTAATTAATTCATTAAATTCAAGTTTTACTTCTTTATCGCTAAAGTTAATACTTTTGTATGGAGGATTTGAGATGACAAAAAGTGGAGCAAGTTCATCCTTTGGTCCGCCATCTGGTCTTCCTGTTCTTGCGCAACTAGAAATTAAGGCGATAGATAGTAATAAAAAAAGCGTTTTATAAATGAATTTCACAAACAGTAAATTTTTTACAAATTAACAATTTATTTTTCAAATTAAAATCACAAATTTTATTCTGTATAGGACATCGTTAAAATACTAATTTTAATACCAGGAGTTTTTAAAAGTTCTTGAGCACAAGCTTCTAATGTTGCCCCTGTTGTAATTACATCGTCTATAATTAATATGTGTTTCTCTTTAAATATAGCTGTGTTTCTTGCTAAAAATTTAGATTCTAAATCATTAAACCTCTCAAAACGAGACTTTAAGGTTTGTGTTTTTGTGGCAGATTGTCGTATTAAAACATCTTCATTTAAGGGCACCTTTAAATGCATACTTAAGCATTCTCCAAATTTAGTAACTTGATTATAGCCTCTAATTTTCTTTTTTTTAGCATGAATTGGAACAGGAACAATAAAATCTACAGTAGAAAACTCTTTGTTTTTAGCTAATATTTCTCCAATCCAATTCCCGAAGAAAACACCAACTTCTTCATTTCCTTTATATTTTAAATCATGAATTAGGTTTTTTGTAATCCCTTGTTTTCTCAAGAACAATAATGAATAGGCTTTTTCTATTGTTATTCTTCCAGAGAAAATTCTAGAAACTTTATTTATTGTATAGCTCTGAAAGTTAGTTAGTGGCAAATCATGTCTACAAAATGTGCAAATTACTTTTTCATTTTGTAGCAACTGCTCTTTGCAATTAGCACAAATATTAGGATAGAAAAGATAAAAGAAATCTTTTAAAAGCTTCATTTTTTTTGAGTAGAGGTTCCTTTTAAAGATACTTTAAATTAATGATTTTCAGGAATTGATTTTTAAAAGTTTGATTTCTTCAACAATAAGGACGATTTACAAGCTTAAAATGAAACTATTTTTTTCTTGAAAAATTTATGTAAACGTTTATCTTTGTCTTCATTATGGCAAAACAAGAAGATCACTTTAAAAAAGTATTATCACACGCAAAAGAATATGGATATGTATTTCAATCTTCAGAAATTTATGACGGATTAAGTGCAGTGTATGATTATGCTCAAAACGGAGTAGAGTTAAAGAAAAATATTAGAGATTATTGGTGGAAAGCAATGGTGCAAATGCATGAAAACATTGTAGGTATAGACGCGTCTATTTTAATGCATCCAAAAACTTGGAAAGCAAGTGGACACGTAGATGCATTTAACGATCCTTTAATTGATAATAAAGATTCTAAAAAAAGGTATAGAGCAGATGTTTTAATTGAAGATTATTGTGCTAAAATAGAAGGTAAAATAGATAAAGAAGTTGCGAAAGCTTCAAAACGTTTTGGAGCATCTTTTAATAAGGAAGAATTTCTTGCTACAAACGGAAGAGTTCTAGGGTATCAAGAAAAAATTAAAACTATTCTTGCTAGAATGGGTTCTTCTTTAGAAAAGGAAGATTTAGCAGATGTTAAGTTATTAATTGAAGAATTAGAAATTGCAGATCCTTTAACTGGTTCTAGAAATTGGACAGAGGTAAAACAATTTAATTTAATGTTTGGAACCCAAATTGGTGCTTCAGCAGAAAGTTCTACACAGGTATATTTAAGACCAGAAACAGCACAAGGTATTTTTGTGAATTTCTTAAATGTGCAAAAAACAGGTAGAATGAAAATTCCTTTCGGAATTGCACAGACAGGAAAAGCTTTTAGAAACGAGATTGTTGCAAGACAATTTATTTTTAGAATGCGTGAGTTTGAACAAATGGAAATGCAATTTTTTGTTAAACCAGGAACACAAAAAGAATGGTATGACCAATGGAAATCAACGCGTTTAAAATGGCACTTAAGTTTAGGAATGGGCGCAGAGAACTACCGTTTTCATGACCATGATAAATTAGCACATTACGCAGATGCAGCGGCAGATATAGAGTTTAAATTTCCTTTTGGATTTAAAGAGTTAGAGGGTATTCATTCTAGAACAGATTTTGATTTAAAAGCACATGAAGAACATTCTGGGAAGAAGTTACAATATTTTGACCACGAAGAAAATAAAAGTTATACACCTTATGTGGTAGAAACCTCTATTGGTTTAGATAGAATGTTTTTAGCTGTTTTTTCTAATTCTTTGCAAGAAGAAGCTTTAGAAAACGGAACAACTAGAACTGTTTTAAAATTACCAGCAGTTTTAGCTCCTTTTAAAGCAGCTATTTTCCCATTAGTTAAGAAAGATGGTTTGCCAGAAGTTGCTCGTAAAATTTTGGATGATTTAAAATGGGATTTCAATGTTTTTTACGACGAAAAAGACGCCGTTGGTAAACGTTATAGAAGGCAAGATGCTGCAGGTACACCATTTTGTATTACAGTAGATCATGACTCTTTAGAAGATGATTCTGTAACAATAAGACATAGAGATACGATGGAACAAAAACGTGTTAAGATTTCTGATTTAAAAGAAATTATTAAAGCAGAGGTTGCTGTAAAAACTTGGCTACAAAAAATAGAAGCATAAATTTTAAGCATTTACTAAACATAAAAAATCCGTTGGCATTAATGCCAACGGATTTTTATTTAAACTTTATATGCACAAGAGTAAGATTCTTGCCTGCCATTGCTAATGGCTACATCATTCCTGGCATACCGCCTCCGCCCATTGGAGGCATTGCAGGAGCATCTTCTTTAATATCTATCAAAGCACATTCAGTAGTAAGAATCATACCAGCAACAGAAGCAGCATTTTCTAATGCAACTCTAGTTACTTTTTTAGGATCTATAATACCAGCCTCTAGCATATCAACATATACATCACCTTTAGCGTCATAACCAAAGTCTTTTTTGCCTTCTAAAACCTTATTTAAAACAACAGAGCCTTCACCACCAGCATTTTCTACAATAATTCTTAAAGGAGCTTCAACAGCTTTGTTGATAATTTGTACACCTGTTGTTTCATCTAAATTTACAGTAGTAATTTTTTCTAAAACTTTTTTAGCACGCACTAAAGCAACACCTCCACCAGCTACAATACCTTCTTCAACAGCAGCTCTTGTAGCGTGCAATGCATCATCAACTCTATCTTTCTTTTCTTTCATTTCTACTTCAGAAGCAGCCCCAACATATAAGACAGCAACACCTCCAGCTAACTTAGCTAAACGCTCTTGTAATTTTTCTTTATCGTAATCTGAAGTTGTAGTTTCTATTTGTGCTTTAATCTGATTTACTCTTGTTTTAATAGCATCTGCATTTCCAGCACCATTTACAATTGTAGTATTGTCTTTATCTACAGTAATTGTTTCTGCCGTACCTAATAAATCTAACGTTGCATTTTCTAGTGAGAAACCTCTTTCTTCAGAAATTACAGTTCCACCAGTTAAAATAGCGATATCTTCTAACATTGCTTTTCTTCTGTCTCCAAAACCTGGAGCTTTTACAGCAGCAATTTTTAAACCACCACGTAGTTTATTAACTACTAATGTTGCTAGCGCTTGTCCGTCGACATCTTCAGCAATAATTAACAAAGGTCTTCCGGCTTGAGAAACAGGTTCTAGTATTGGAAGAATCTCCTGTAAGTTAGAAATCTTTTTATCGAATAATAATATATATGGATTTTCTAAATCTGCAATCATTTTATCTGCATCAGTAACAAAATAAGGAGATAAATACCCTCTATCAAATTGCATACCTTCTACAACATCTACATATGTTTCCATACCTTTTGCTTCTTCAACAGTAATTACACCTTCTTTACCTACCTTGGTAAAAGCAGTGGCAATTAACTCTCCAATCGTATTGTCGTTATTTGCAGAAATTGCAGCAATTTGTTTTATTTTTTCAGTAGAGTTACCAACTTTTTTAGCTTGTTTTTCTAAATCTATAACGATTGCAGCAACTGCTTTATCTATTCCACGTTTCAAATCCATAGGATTTGCGCCTGCAGCAACATTTTTCAAGCCTTCCTTTACAATTGCTTGCGCAAGAACAGTAGCTGTTGTAGTTCCATCACCAGCTAAATCATTAGTTTTAGATGCAACTTCTTTTACCATTTGAGCACCCATATTTTCGAGTTCATTTTCAAGCTCAATTTCTTTAGCTACAGAAACACCATCTTTAGTTACTGTTGGCGCGCCAAAAGCTTTAGAGATAATTACGTTTCTTCCTTTAGGGCCTAAGGTTACTTTTACTGCATTTGCTAAAGCATCTACACCACGTTTTAATCCGTCTCTAGCGTCTATATCAAATTTTATATCTTTTGCCATTGTTTTTAAATTTTGCTTTTAGCTGTTAGCAATTGGCTTTTAGCTAAAAAGAGTTGTTAATGTTTTTTTTGAGCTAATGGCAAATAGCCAAAAGCGAAATGCGCATTATATAATTGCAAGAATATCTGATTCACGCATCATTAAATAATCCTTTCCTTCTAATTTTAAATCAGTTCCACCGTATTTACTATATAAAACTGTATCTCCAACTTTAACAGTTAAAGGCTCGTCGATTTTACCGTTCCCAATTGCAACAACAGTTCCTTGTTGTGGCTTTTCTTTTGCGTTGTCAGGAATTATTAATCCGGAAGCTGTTTTTGTTTCTGCAGCTGCAGGTTCTACAAGAACTCTGTCTGCTAAAGGTTTAATTTTTAATCCCATTTTTCTTTATTTAATTAAATTAATTTTTTCTTATTAAGAATGTGGCAGTAACTATGCCACTATATTAAAACTGACAATTCTTCTAGGAATGAATTTTAAGGTTCTAATTTAAACAAAAAAAATGCCAACGTGTCATCCACATTGGCATTTTAAACTATTTCTAACAAATAATTATTCGTTAGTAGTTGTTGTAGGTTCTACTGGAGCAGTCGTTTCTATACCTTCTAAAGTATTGTTTAACTCAAAATTATTATCTCCTCCTCTAGGAATTGCAAAATTTGCTAATAAAATTAAAGCAAACATAGCAATTGCCAATGTCCAAGTTGTTCTGTCTAAAAAGTTATTTGTGTTTTGCACACCACCTAAAGATTGTGCTCCACCACCTCCAAAAGAAGAAGATAATCCTCCACCTTTAGGATTTTGTACCATTACGATTAATATTAATGCAATGGCTACAATCAAAATTAGAACTAAAAATGCTGTGTAACTCATAATTTATTTTTTTGTAAAATTTGTATACTTTTAATTTGGTCTGCAAAGAAACCACTTTTTTCTGGATATTTCAAACTTAAAA
>CAJXAS010000099.1 GCA_913050305.1 uncultured Polaribacter sp.
ATGGTTTGGTTGGCTGCAAAAATTTACAGAGTTGGTATTTTGATGTATGGAAAGAAACCAACATATAAAGATTTATATAAATGGTTAAAATATAAAGGCTAGATGCAAGATAAATTAGAACAAGTAGCAGATACTATTTTTGAGGAGGCTAATTCAATTTTAGATTATACTTTTACGTTTAGTGAAGAAATAAGTATTTCTTTTAAAGGACTATTGTCTGTGGCAATTGCCATTATTATAACGGCTTTTGTGCTAAAACTAGTAAGAAGATTTATCACTAGAAAAATACCGGAAAATGATAAAGTTAAATTCGTAAGTGTTTTTAGCTATATAAGATGGGTAATATTTATAGCTATTTTTTTAATTGCTATGGATGCTTCAGGAGTAAATGTAACAGCACTTTTCGCTGCATCAGCGGTACTTTTAATTGGTGTTGGTTTAGCTTTACAGACCTTATTTCAAGACATAATATCGGGTATTTTTATTCTAGTAGACCAGTCTGTACATGTTGGTGATATTATTGAATTAGAAGGTAAAGTTGGTAGGGTTTTAGATATAAGACTAAGAACTACAAGAGCTGTAACTATTGATAATAAGGTTTTAGTGATTCCAAATCATTTGTATTTAACTAATATTTTGTTTAATTGGACAGAGAACGGATCAGAAACTAGAGAATCTGTGAATATTGGTGTAGCCTATGGTAGCGATGTCGTGCTTGTAAAACAACTATTATTAGAGTCGGCTAAAAATCATAAAAAGGTTTTAATATCGCCAGTTCCTAAGGTATTGTTTAGTGATTTTGCTGATAGTTCTTTGAATTTTCAACTTATTTTCACGCTAAATGATAGCTTTGAAACTAGATTTGTACAAAGTGATTTACGCTTTGAAATAGATAAAAAATTTAGAGAGAATAATATTACAATTCCTTTTCCTCAGAGAGATGTTCATGTTTTTCAAAATAAGTTATAAGTAAAAGAGTTTTTGAGCACTAGGTTTAGGGTTCAATATTGTTTTCAGCAAACCTTTAAATTAAAAATGGATGAGTAAGATATTAATTATTGAAGATGAAGCATCCATTAGAAGGGTTTTGTCAAAAATTATTTCAGAAGAAAATGAATCTTATAATGTAGAGCAAGCAGAAGACGGATTGTTAGGAATTGAAATGATTATGAATAATGATTATGATTTGGTTTTATGCGATATTAAAATGCCAAAAATGGACGGTGTTGAGGTGTTAGAAAAAGCGAAGAAAATTAAACCAGAAATACCAATTGTTATGATTTCTGGGCACGGAGATTTAGATACAGCAGTAAATACAATGCGCTTAGGTGCATTTGACTACATATCTAAACCACCAGATTTAAACAGACTTTTAAATACTGTAAGAAATGCATTAGATAAAAAAGTACTGGTTGTAGAAAATAAACGTCTAAAAAATAAAGTAAGCAAAAGTTACCAGATGATTGGTGAAAGTGTTGCTATTACTCATATTAAAGATATTATAGAAAAAGTAGCCGCTACAGATGCAAGGGTTTTAATTACTGGCCCAAATGGAACAGGAAAAGAATTAGTAGCTCATTGGTTGCACGAAAAATCAGATAGAGTAAAAGCGCCAATGATTGAAGTAAACTGTGCTGCAATTCCTTCAGAACTAATAGAAAGTGAGCTATTCGGTCATGTAAAAGGTTCTTTTACAGGGGCAAATAAAGACAGAGCAGGTAAGTTTGAAGCTGCAAATGGGGGTACTATTTTTTTAGATGAAATTGGAGATATGAGTTTGTCCGCACAAGCAAAAGTATTACGTGCTTTGCAAGAAAGTAAAATTTCTAGAGTTGGTTCAGATAAAGATATAAAGGTAAATGTTAGAATTGTTGCTGCTACAAATAAAAATCTAAAAGAAGAAATTTCTGAAGGTAGGTTTCGAGAAGATTTGTATCATAGGTTAGCCGTAATTTTAATTAAAGTACCTGCATTAAATGATAGAAGAGAAGACATTCCGTTATTAATAAGTTTTTTCGCCAATAAAATAGCGAAGGAACAAGGAATGCCAGAAAAAACATTTTCTTCACAAGCGATTACTTTATTGCAAGAATATGATTGGACTGGTAATATACGTGAGTTAAGAAATGTTGTGGAACGTTTAATAATTCTTGGAGAGAAAGAAGTTTCTGTAAATGATATAAAATTATTCGCTAATAAGTAAATTTAATGTAATCTTCAACGTATAACAATCAGACCATTTAAAAAAGGGAATCAAAATAACTTGATTCCCTTTTTTTATAAAACTTAGACTGTATTACTCTTTAATATCAAATAAATCTAGGTGCATCACCTTTGTCCAAGCAATCACAAAATCATTAACAAAGCGTTCTTTTGCATCGTCTGCAGCATACACTTCGGCAATAGCTCTTAGTTCTGTGTTTGATCCAAAAATTAAATCTGCTCTTGTTCCTCTAAATTTAATGACACCTGTTTTTCTATCCGATCCCTCAAATAAAGTGTCGTCATTAGAAGTTGCTTTCCAAGTGGTGCTAAAATCTAAAATATTTACCAAGAAATCATTTGAAAGGGTGCCAACAGTATCTGTGAACACTCCATATTTAGATGCATCATAATTGGTTCCTAAAGCTCTCATACCGGCAACTAAAACAGTCATTTCTGGAATGCTAAGTGTTAATAATTGTGCCCTGTCAATCAATAATTCTTCCGCTGCTAGATTTAAATTTTTCTTAACAAAATTTCTAAATCCATCTGCTTTTGGTTCTAAATAACCAAAAGAAACAACATCTGTTTGTTCTTGAGAAGCATCTCCTCTTCCAGATATAAAAGGAACAGCAATATTATACCCTGCATTTTTCACTCCTTTTTCAACGGCTACATTTCCTCCTAAAACAATTAAATCTGCCATAGAAACAATACCGTTAAACTCTTTTTGAATGGCCTCTAAAATAGTTAGTACTTTTTTTAGTTCATAAGGATTATTTGCTGCCCAACTTTTTTGAGGTTCTAAACGAATTCTGCCTCCATTTGCACCACCTCGCATGTCTGAACCTCTATATGTTGAAGCAGATGCCCAAGCGGTAGTTGCTAATTGAGAAATTGATAAATTAGTATTTGAAATAGCTTCTTTTAATATTGCAATTTCTGAATCAGAAAGTTTTGTTCCTTGAGGAATTGGATCTTGCCAAAGCAACTCTTCTTTAGGAACTTCTGGACCTAAATAACGAGAAATTGGGCCCATATCTCTGTGGGTTAATTTATACCACGCTCTTGCAAAAGCATCTTCAAAAGCTTTGTGGTCTTTATGAAAACGTTTAGAAATTTCCAAATATTTAGGATCTACTTTTAAAGCGATATCCGCAGTAGTCATCATTAAATCTTGTGTATTATTAGCATCACCAGCTTTGGGTGCTTTTTTTGCATTTGACTCTGCTGTAGGTTTCCATTGATACGCACCTGCGGGGCTCTTGGTTAATTCCCAATCATAATTTAATAAAACATCAAAATAATCATGATCCCATATTATTGGATTGGGTGTCCATGCGCCTTCTATTCCGCTTGTAATCGTATCATCTAAAACACCAGACTTGTATGTGTTTTTCCAACCAGTGCTCATTTCTTCTATTGGAGCTCCATGTGGTGATGGCCCAACATAGGTGTCTGGATTAGCAGCACCATGTGCTTTACCAAATGTATGTCCGCCGGCAACAAGAGCTACCGTTTCTTCGTCATTCATTGCCATTCTACCAAAGGTTTCTCTTACATCTTTAGCAGAACCAATTGGATCTGGGTGTCCGTTCGGTCCTTCAGGATTTACATAAATCCAACCCATCATTACAGCTCCAAGCGGATCCTCTAACGCATCCTCTTTATAACGTTCTTCATTCTCTCCCATAACGGTTTCAGAACCCCAATATATATCTTGTTCTGGTTCCCAAACGTCTTCTCGTCCACCTGCAAAACCAAAGGTTTTAAATCCCATAGATTCCATTGCGGAGTTGCCTGCAAGAATCATTAAATCTGCCCAAGATAATTTGTTTCCGTATTTCTTTTTAATTGGCCAAAGTAATAAACGTGCTTTGTCTAAATTACCATTATCTGGCCAACTATTTATTGGCGCAAAACGCTGTGAACCAGAACGTGCGCCACCACGCCCATCTCCAACTCTATAAGTACCAGCACTATGCCATGCCATACGGACCATAAAAGGGCCATAACTCCCATAATCTGCTGGCCACCAATCTTGTGAGTCAGTCATAAAATGGTTTACATCTTTTTTTAATTCTGCATAATCAATGCTATTAAAAGCAGTGGCATAATCAAAATCTTTGGTCATTGGGTTTGACGCTTCTCCGTTTTGACGCAGAATGTTTAATTTTAACTCATTTGGCCAAAAATCTCGAACAGAAGTTCCGCCTCCAGCCGTTTGTTTTTGAGTACCACCCATAAATGGGCATTGGCCAATATTTCCGTCGTTATTATTCATTTTTTGACTATTTTAAAGATTGCTTCTACCCAAATTTACAATAAAATTTTGAATAATTTTTATCTATATTTTTTATTTAATCATAGTTAAAAACTATATAATTTAATCTGCGAGTTTGCTTATTTATCAAAATATAATTGAATTCGATTATAAGTGATGAACACTATAAGTAAAGCTGATATATATATAAATAGTTAACATTAAATTTTTTAGTTACAAGATATACTAGGGTGTTATATTTGCAACTTGAAAACAATTAATAATATCATAAATAATTTTTAAAATATGGCAACATTAGTAGGTAAGAAATTTCCAGATTTAAACGTAGACTCAATGAATGAAATGGGTGATACTTTTAAATTAAATGTATTAGAAGAAGCAGTAAATAACAAAAAGAAAGTATTATTATTTTGGTATCCAAAAGATTTTACTTTTGTGTGTCCTACAGAATTGCATGCTTTTCAAGCTGCATTGGGGGAATTCGAAAAAAGAAATACAATTGTAATTGGTGCTTCTTGTGATACACCTGAGGTTCATTTTGCATGGTTAAGTACTTCTAAGGATAATGGTGGAATTGAAGGAGTAACATACCCGATTTTAGCAGACAGTAATAGAAATTTATCATCAATCTTGGGGATTTTAGATATAACCAATGAAACTTTTGATGAAGTTTCCCAAACGATTCAAGTAGAGGGAGATAATGTAACGTACAGAGCAACGTACTTAATTGACGAAGAAGGAACCGTTTTTCATGAAGGAGTAAATCATATGCCAGTTGGTCGAAACGTAAACGAGTTTTTACGTTTAATTGATGCGTATGCGCATGTTCAAAAAAATGGTGAAGTTTGTCCTGCAAACTGGGAAGAAGGAAAAACAGCAATGGCGCCAAATGCAAAAGGAACTGCTGAATATTTAGCTGCTCACTTAAATTAATTATTAAGGATGGTTCAAGAATTAAGTCAAGATAATTTAGCCGAATTGGTATCGGATAATAAAACCGTTATTGTACAATATACTGCTACATGGTGCGGAAATTGTAGAATTATGAAACCAAAATTCAAAAAGTTAGCTTCAGAAAATGAGAACATAACTTTTGTAATTGTAGATGCAGAGAAATTTCCAGAAAGTAGAAAGTTAGCAGATGTGAGTAATTTACCAACTTTTGCAACTTTTGAAGGAGGGAGTATCAAGAATCAGACACAAACAAATAAATTTGAAGTGTTGAAGGAATTAGTAAACGAAGTAATTTAATATGAAGTTACCTGTAATTAAACATCTTACGAGCTTTATCGAAGAAAACGATCAAGATTACGTATTAGAAACTATTGAAACTCTAGAAGCCTTAACAGAGGTTCCGTCTTTAAAGGATGAGGAATTAGATGTTATTGGAGAGTTAATTTCTAACATGTACGGTGCTCTTGAAGTAGATAAAATGGTAAAAGAGGGAATACCAAAGAAAGAAGCGTTAAATACTTTTATGAAACGTGTTTTGGGTGCTATAGATCAATAAAATACAAACTATTTTATGTGTAAAATCTCAAGTGAAAACTTGAGATTTTTTTATTTATATCTATTTTCTAATTTTTGACTTTATAAAAAGGCCAGTCTCTTTTCCCCAAACTTTGTATGTTAATTCTGACGGATGCATGCCATCACTAAAGTAAAGTTTAGATTCATTGTTGGGCAATGTGTTTCTTTTACTCCATTCTTTTAAAGTGATAATTTCATTGTTATAATAAATGTTTGGTTTGTTATTTACGACAATACGTAAATGTTCTCCCAAAATTTCAACTAAATTACCAATCACAAATCTAATTGGTCTTGTAAATGCAGGAAACTCCTTAATAGGAGGCATATTTGTAAAGAATATTGGAGTTTCGGGGAATTTAATTTGTAATAAGTTTACAAGATTTTCTATTGCCTTTGCCCATTTTTTAGGCGAATTTAGTGTAAAAGCATCATTTCCACCCATTCCAATAACAATAAGATCAGTAGTTTTTTCTTCAATTTTAGGAATAATTTTTTTACAAACTTGTTGCACAGTATAACCACTTCTTGCATATACGCGCCAATTAATGTTGCTTTTTAGTTCAGTAGAAAGGGTGTTTGCTAAAGCACCTGTAAATCCGTTTTCATGAAACTCTACACCAACACCTGCAATGGTGCTTTCACCAATAGAAAGTATGTGTATAGTATCTTTAAAATTACCATTTACAAAACCTTTTGGGTTTTTTGCTTCTGGAAGCTTAGGAATTTCTTTTTTGATTTTTTTTCCTTGAAAATATAAAACAGGTAATAGAGGTAAAGAAATAAATACACCAAAAAAATATTTTAATTTATTAATCATTTTCTGTATTCACTTTTTCTTCATTCACTTTTT
>CAJXAS010000100.1 GCA_913050305.1 uncultured Polaribacter sp.
ATGTATAAAGATTTAGATGAAATGGAAGCTTTAGGAGGTTATGAAGTTGCACCAGAAGATTTTGCTTTAACAGAATTTGTTTGTGTATCTAAACAACCTCACCAAAAGATAATTCGCGAAGGTTTAGATTTAATGAGAGAAGAATTAGGATAAGATTATGAGCTTAAAACAAAACTTACACAATTTAAAAGAGAAATATAAAGGAACTAAAATGGCACCTGCGTTTAACGCAATCCATACTTTTTTATATTTACCAAATGAAGTTACTCATGCAGGAGGAACTCATATTAAGGCAGCAGACGATTTAAAGCGTACAATGAATATTGTAATTATGGCTTTAATACCTTGTTTACTTTTTGGAATGTTCAATGCAGGTTATCAACATTACGCAGCTATCGACAACTCTTTAAGAGCAGACGTATTAGCTAATTTTTTTACGTTTGACAATCTATGGATTGGAATTGTAAAAGTATTGCCATTAGTAATTGTTTCATACGGAGTTGGTCTTTTAGTAGAATTTATTTTTGCAGTTATAAAAGGGCACGAAGTTGAAGAAGGATATTTAGTAACAGGAATGTTAGTTCCATTAATTGTACCTGTAGATACACCATTATGGATGTTGTCAGTTGCAGTTGTCTTTGGAGTTGTAATTGGTAAAGAAGTATTTGGAGGAACAGGAATGAATATTTTAAATCCGGCTTTAACCATTAGAGCATTCTTATTTTTTGCATATCCAACTTGGATGTCTGGAGATAAGGTTTGGGTATACGATGCGGTAAACATGAATGAAGCAGATGCTATTTCTGGAGAAACCATGTTAGGGTACTATGCTAAATCTGGCCAAGAGTTAACCGTTAAAGGCGCAAATGGTGCTGCAGATATTGTAACTACTTACGGTGACAGAGCAAATGAATTATATTCTACATTCGATAAGTTTATGGGATTCATTCCGGGTTCTGTAGGAGAAACTTCTACCTTTTTAATATTGATAGGAGCTGCTATTTTAATTTTTACAAAAATTGGAAGTTGGAGAATTATACTTTCAGCATTTGTAGGGGCAGCGGTTATGGGTTTAATATTTAACCAAGTGGTTGCCGCAGATATTATTACAGAATCTAGCAAGTTTTATGGTTTAATGAATACCGTTTGGTGGGAACACTTAACAATTGGTGGTTTGGCATTTGGAGCTGTTTTTATGGCTACAGATCCGGTTACTGGTTCACAAACAAATAAAGGAAAATGGATTTATGGTTTCTTAATTGGTTTTATTTCAATTATGATTCGTGTATTTAATCCAGCATACCCAGAAGGTGTATTCTTAGCAATTTTGTTAATGAATGTGTTTGCACCAACAATAGACCATTATGTGGTTCAAGGAAACGTAAAGAAAAGATTAAATCGTACTAAAGTTAAAACTGCCTAATTATGAGTAAGAGAACAGATAGTAATGGATATACAATGATGTTTGCTGTAATAATGGTATTCGTTGTTGGTTCTTTGTTAGCCTTTTTAGCATCGTCTTTAAAGCCTGCAATCAAAGAAAACGAGAGAATAGAAAAGCAACAAAATATTTTGTATGCGATGGGTGTAAATGAAAATGATGCCTCTAATGCAAACTTTGTTTCTACAAAAGTTGCAGGTGCAGAATTTAAGAAATACATCAAAAAACAATTGGTTTTAGAAGGAAATAAAATTTCTGAAAGTCAAGATGCATATTTAATTGATGTTAAAAAACAACAAGCAAATGCAAAAGATGGTAAAGTAAGAAAGTTGCCTTTATTTGTTGGAGAAAAAGAAGGTAAAACATTTTACGTAGCACCAATTAGAGGAAAAGGTCTTTGGGATGCAATTTGGGGATATGTTTCTATGGATGAAAATATGGTAGTACAAGGTGCTTATTTTGATCATAAAGGAGAAACGCCAGGCTTAGGAGCCAATATAAAACAACGTTATTTTATGGATGATTTTATTGGAGAACACCTAATGACAGAAGCAGGAGTATTCAAGGGAATTACAGTAAAAAAGGGGAATAACGATGCAGTTAATGAAGATAAAACAGATTACGAAGTAGACGCAATTGCTGGTGCAACAATTACCGGTGATGGTGTTTCTGCCATGATAAAGAAAGATTTATCATTATATGTGCCTTACTTTAAAAATTTAAAAAAATAATTTATGGGACTTTTATCAAAAAGAGACGCAGCATTACTTACAGACCCATTAGCAGATAACAATCCAATTACTATACAAGTACTAGGTATTTGTTCTGCTTTAGCAATTACAGCAGAATTAAAAGCTTCTATTGTAATGGCAGTATCTGTGCTATTTGTATTAGGTTTAGGAAACGTAGTTATTTCTTTAATGAGAAATATTATACCTTCAAAAATTAGAATTATTGTACAGTTAATTGTAGTTGCTACTTTAGTAATTATTGTAGATTTAGTGCTAAAAGCATTTGCTTATGAATTAAGTAAAACACTCTCGGTTTTTGTAGGGTTAATTATTACAAACTGTATTATTATGGGTCGTTTTGAAGCTTTTGCTTTAGGAAATGGACCGTGGAGAGCTTTCTTAGATGGTATAGGAAACGCAGTTGGATATGGTGTCATTTTAATCGCAGTTGGTTTCTTTAGAGAGCTTTTAGGTTCTGGTACTTTATTAGGTTTTAAAGTTTTAGGAGATCCAATAGAAAAAACAGGGTTATACGCAATAGGATACGAGAATAACGGATTTATGTTATTATCACCAATGGCATTAATTGTAGTTGGTATTCTTATCTGGATACAACGTAGCAGAAATACATCATTAATAGAAGAAAACTAAAAAAAGTAAACAGTTTTCAGTCGCAGTTTGCAGTTGGATGCAAACTGAAACTGAATACTGAAAACTAAAAAACATATGGAACATATAGAATTATTTTTCAAGTCGATATTTATAGACAACATGGTATTTGCAACCTTCTTAGGAATGTGTTCTTACCTTGCGGTATCTAAGAAAGTGGCTACTGCTGTTGGTTTAGGAGCTGCAGTAATTTTTGTATTAGCAGTCACTGTGCCTTTAAACTGGTTGTTAGATCAATATATATTAAAAGATGGTGCATTGGTTTGGTTAGGTCCAGAATATGCAGATTACGATTTAAGCTTCTTGTCTTTTATTATGTTTATTGCAACCATAGCAACTATGGTACAATTGGTAGAAATAATTGTTGAAAAATTCTCACCTTCATTGTATAATTCTCTGGGTATTTTCTTACCTTTAATAGCAGTAAACTGTGCTATTTTAGGGGGAAGTTTATTTATGCAATCTAGAGAAATTCCTTCTTTAGGTTTGGCATTAACTTATGGAGTTGGTTCTGGAATTGGTTGGTTTTTAGCAATTTTAGCAATTGCTGCAATTCGTGAGAAAATCAGATATTCAAGTGTTCCACCGGCATTAAGAGGTTTAGGAATTACGTTTATTATTACAGGACTAATGGCCATCGGTTTCATGAGTTTTGGTGGAATGTTAACGGGTGGAGACGAAGAAGTGAAGCCAGCTGTAGCGCCTGAAGTTGTTATCGAAAAAGTACAAGAAAAAGTGAAAAAAGAAGAAATAGCAAATAATACTAAAACTATAAAATAATATGATTTTAGCCGCAGGAACGTCAGGAACAGTGATCGCTACAGTTGCAGCCTTTTTATTAATAACGCTGTTATTGGTAACGTTGCTATTGTTTGTAAAACAGAAATTATCACCATCGGGTCCAGTAACCATTATGATTAATGGCGAAAGAGAAATTGAAGTAGCTTCAGGAGAGACGTTGTTATCAACTTTAGGGAGTAACAAAATTTTCTTACCATCCGCTTGTGGTGGGGGTGGAACATGTATTCAATGCGAATGTCATGTAAACGAAGGTGGAGGTGAAGCTTTGCCAACAGAATTACCACACTTTTCTAGAAAAGAACTAAAAAGTGGTGCACGTTTAGCTTGCCAGGTTAAGGTAAAGCAAAATATGAATATTTCAATTCCAGAAGAGGTTTTTGGGATTAAGAAATGGGATGCAGTTGTTGTTAGAAATTACAATGTAGCCTCTTTTATTAAGGAATTTGTTGTGGAAATTCCTGCAGATATGGGTTACAAAGCAGGTGGATATATTCAAATTGAAATACCTCCTTGTGAAGTAAAGTTTGCAGAGATGGATATTACAGCGCATCCAGAAGAGCACGATACGCCAGATAAGTTTAAAGCAGAATGGGACAAGTTTAAACTGAGACCATTAGTAATGAAAAACAAAGAAACGATAGAAAGAGCATATTCTATGGCTTCTTATCCTGCAGAAGGAAGAGAAATCATGTTAAATGTGCGTATAGCAACACCTCCGTTCGATAGAGCAAAAGGTGGCTGGATGGATGTAAATCCTGGAGTTGCTTCTTCGTATATATTTGGTTTAAAGAAAGGTGATAAATGTGTAATTTCAGGACCTTATGGAGAATTCTTCATTAATGAATCTGAAGCAGAAATGTTATATGTAGGTGGTGGAGCAGGTATGGCACCAATGAGGTCTCATTTATACCATTTATTCAGAACCTTAAAAACTGGTAGAAAAGTAAGTTACTGGTATGGTGGTCGTTCGAAAGCAGAATTATTCTACTTAGAACACTTTAGAGCTTTAGAAAAAGATTTTCCTAATTTTAAATTTTACATCGCATTATCAGATCCTTTAGAAGTAGATAATTGGAAAGTAAAGAAAGATATTAGTGATGAAACTGGAGATGGTTTTATAGGATTTATTCACAATTGTGTAATCCAAAATTATTTAGATCATCATGAATCACCAGAAGATATCGAATTGTATTTCTGTGGGCCACCATTAATGAACAATGCAGTTCAAAAAATGGGAGAAGACTTTGGTCTTGCAGATGAAAACATACGTTTTGATGACTTTGGAGGATAGGCCTTTTATTATTTTAAATAGGGTTGAGAAATCTTAAATTATAGAAAACCGATTCAGAAATGAATCGGTTTTTTTGATACACTAAAAATCAGTAGTTTTATACTATAATATATTGCAATGAATTTGTTTTTCTACCTTCTTATTTTAATAAGTATTTTAGTGATAATTGGTGTTTTTCTTTATTGCTATCAGGAGCGGTTGATTTTTTTGAATGGGAAAAAGTTACAAAGAGCATTTCCATTTAAATTTTCAAATAATTTTCAAGAGATTTTTCTAAAAACAGAAGATGATCAAGAGATAAATGCGCTGCATTTTAAATTAGAAAATCCAAAAGGTGTTGTATTGTTCTGTCATGGTAATTCAGGAAATATAGAAAAGTGGGGGGCAAAAGTTTCTTTTTTTTTAGACTATAATTATGAAGTTGTTGTTTTTGATTATCGAAAATATGGCAAAAGTACAGGAAGTTTCAATGAAACAAAAATGTATAGTGATGCCTTGCTAATGTATGACTATTTAAAAAGCGCTTTTAAAGAAGAAAATATAGTTGTGTATGGTTTTTCTTTAGGAAGCACATTCGCTGCTAGAATTGCAGCTATAAATAAGCCAAAAGAATTAATTTTAGAAGCGCCATTTTTCAATTTTGTAAAAGCAGTGAAATTTTATTCAAAATTTGCTCCAATCTTCTTATTAAAATATAAGTTTAGAACAGACTTAGATATGGCAAAGATAACCTCACCAATTACTGTTTTTCATGGCAATAAAGACAAGACTACTTCCTTTCAAGATTCTAAAAGATTGTTAGCATTAAACGCGTCTCTAAAGAATAGATTTATTGAAATAAATGGCGGCACACATCATAATATCCGAAACACTAAATTGTATCTTGAAAACTTACAAGAAATTTTAAAGCGTTAGTATTTTCTGAATGATATATATTGTATTTTTGGATTCTTATAAATTGATATGAAGCGTTTAGAGAAAATTTTAAAGGAGAAAAAATATATTAAAATTCCTTTAAAAAGAATCGCAACAAATCATTTAGAATTAAAAGCAAAAATTAACGGAGTAAAAGGTCGCTTTATTTTAGATACAGGTGCTTCTAATTCGTGTGTAGATTTTAATGGCATAGATAATTTTAAACTGATTGCCGAAGAGAGTGATACAAAAGCAGCAGGAGCAGGAGCAACAGATATGGAGACCCAACTTTCTAAAAACAATATTTTAAAAATTGGAAAATGGAACACTCATAAACTCCATTTAGTATTGTTTGATCTATCGCATGTAAATACTGCTTTAACGGATCACAATGCAAAGGAAGTAGACGGTATTATTGGTGCAGATATTTTGCGAAGGGGAAAAGCATTTATAGATTATAGTAAAAATGTTTTATATTTAAGGAAAACAAAAAAATAATTAATTAAAATAAGAAAACATGAGTTTGCAAAAAGAAGTAATGGATAAAATGAAGGAAGCAATGAAGGCAAAGGATACTGTTGCTTTACAAGCTTTAAGAGCAGTTAAATCTGCCTTTTTATTAGCCAAAACAGCAACGGGTGTTCAGTCAGAAATTACGCCAGATCAAGAACTCAAAATTATACAGAAACAAGTAAAGCAAAGAAAAGATAGCGCAGCTATTTTTATAACACAAAATAGACAAGATTTAGCAGATCCAGAATTGTTAGAAATAGCTGTTTTAGAACAGTTTTTACCAGCAGCTTTATCTGAAGAGGAAATTGAAAAGGTTGTGGCTTCAACAATCACAAAACTAGGTGCACTAGGGATGAAGGATATGGGTAAAGTAATGGGGGTTGTTTCTAATACCCTTTCTGGTCAAGCAGATGGTAAAGTAATTTCTACTTTGGTAAAGAAGTTGTTGATGAATTAAT
>CAJXAS010000101.1 GCA_913050305.1 uncultured Polaribacter sp.
TACTATTTTTAATTTGTTGTGATTTATAAGAGGTCATCCATGCGCCATTTCTTTTTCCTTTTCTAGGATGAAAATCTGCATAAAAAACAGCAATAAAGTTCCCTTTTGTATCCGTTACATTATATGTTTTAACGTCTTCGTGATATTTGTCAATGTTAAAAACTTCTTCAAATTGTAAATCGAACAATCTATTCGCAATTTCAAAAACACCACCAATTACATTCTCTAATTTAAAATATGGTTTTAAAATCTCCTGATCTAAATCAAATAATTCTTTCTTTAATTTTTCTGAATAATAGGCGCCATCCCATTTTTGAAGTTGGTCTATACCGTCTAATTTTTTAGCATATGCTTCTAAATTATTAAATTCTTTAATGGCAGCAGGTTTTGCTTTTTCTAAGAGATTATTCGAAAAGTCTATTACATTCTCAGGCGTTTCTGCCATTCTTTCTTCTAAAACGAAATGCGCATGCGTTTTGTAACTTAATAAGTTTGCTCTTTGATGTCTTAGGTTTACAATTTCCAATACAACCCCTTCATTATTAAATGAATTGTCTTGAAATCCTTTTTTGCCAGCAGCAATTGCCATTTTTTTACGCAATTCTCTATCATCGATGTACGTTAAAAACGGAATATAACTTGGGTAGTCTAAGGTGAAAACCCAACCTTCTTTATCATTTGATTTTGCAGCCTCTTTTTCACTTTCTGGCAAACCCGCTAAATCATTTTCATTGGTGATGTGCAATTCGAAAGCATTGGTTTCTGCCAATACATTTTCGCCAAATTTTAAAGAAAGGGTAGAAAGTTTTGCATCAATTTCTCGAAGTTTACTTTTATCCTCTTCATTTAAATTAGCACCATTTCTTGCAAAGCTTTTGTATTGCTTATCTAAAAGCATGGTTTGTTCGGGCGATAAATCTAAAGTTTCTTTCAGATTAAAAACAGCTTTCACTCTTGCGAATAAGGCAGTGTTTAAAGTGATGTCATTTCCAAATTCACTTAACCAAGGAGAAACTTCTTGAGCAATTTTTTGAATTTCATCATTTGTTTCTGCAGAATTTAAATTAAAAAATATGCTTGTAATTCTATTTAGTTTTTCACCTGAAAAATCTAAAGCAACCGTTGTATTTTCAAAAGTTGGTTCATTAGAATTATGTGTAATTGCATCAATTTCTAACTTTGCAATTTCAATCCCTTTTTGAATAGCAGGTTTGTAATTGTCGTTAGAAATTTTAGAAAAAGGAGCCGTATTAAAATCTTGTAAAAGTGGATTCATGTATTCATTTAAATTTAAAGACCCTTTAAGTTTTTAAAACCTAAAGGGGCTTTTCAATAGTGTTGTTTACTTATTTTCTTATGCGTTCAGAAGCTTGTTCAACTTTTAGTTTTAAGGCCTCTTTGTAAGCAATTATTTTATTTAAAATAATTTCATCTGAAGCACCAATAATTTGAGCTGCTAGAATACCTGCATTTTTTGCACCATCTAAAGCAACGGTTGCAACGGGCACGCCGCCTGGCATTTGGAGGATAGACAAAACAGAATCCCATCCGTCTATAGAGTTTCTACTTTTTATAGGAACACCAATTATTGGCAACGGACTCATAGATGCTACCATTCCTGGAAGATGAGCTGCACCTCCAGCACCAGCAATAATTACTTTAACACCTCTTTTGTGTGCGTTTTTAGAATAATCAAAAAGTTTTTCTGGAGTTCTGTGAGCAGAAACAATATCTACTTCAATTTGAATATCAAAACTCTTTAAAATAGCAATTGCTTCTTCCATTATTGGAAGATCAGAATCGCTTCCCATTATTATTCCTACCATAATTATTTGCTTATTACTCTAATTGTTTCTTTTACTTTTTGTGCTACTTTTCTTGCAACAGTGATGTCAGAATTTACGATGGTAACATGTCCCATTTTTCTAAACGGACGCGTTTCTTTTTTTCCATAAATATGCGGCGTTACGCCATCAATTTTTAATATTTCTTCTATGTTTTGATAAATTACCTCTCCAGAAAAACCTTCTTCACCAACTAAGTTTACCATAATTCCGGCAACGGTACTTGCTGTATTTCCTAGAGGTAGATTTAAAATGCTGCGTAGATGTTGTTCAAATTGATTAGTATAACTTGCTTCTATAGAGTAGTGACCAGAATTATGGGGTCTAGGCGCAACTTCGTTTACTAAGATTTTATCATCCTCAGTTTGAAACATTTCCACTGCCAATAAACCCACAAAATCTAAATCACTCACCACTTTTAAGGCAATTTCTCTTGCTTTTTCTGCAACTTCTGTTTTGATTCTTGCAGGACAAATTACATATTCTACCTGGTTTGCTTCTGGGTGAAACTCCATCTCAACAACCGGATATGTTTTTACCTCACCTGCAGCATTTCTAGCTACAATTACTGCTAATTCATTTTTAAAAGGAATTAGTTTTTCGGTAATACATTCTACATTGGGCAAAGACTCTAAATCTTTAATGTTTCTAACAATTTTTACACCATTGCCATCATACCCAAAGCGTGCAGCTTTCCAAACAAACGGAAAATGTATAATACTGTTTTCAAAAGAATGGATTAACTCTTCTAGATATGCATAATGAGAAAATTCTGCAGTGGGAATTTGATGATCTACATAGAAATTTTTCTGCCTTGCTTTGCTTTGAATAATTCTTAAATCTTTGGGCTTCGGATAAATAGTCAACCCTTCTCGCTCTAATTTATCTAAAGCATCTAAATTTATATTTTCTATTTCTATCGTAAGTACATCAACAGTTTTACCAAAGTTGTAAACGGCATCAAAATCTAATAAATCTCCGACTACAAAAGTGTTGCAGATTTCTGCACAAGGTGCTTTTTTATTGCTTTCTAAAATAGAAGTATGAATATCAAATTTTTGAGTTTCTGCTAACAGCATTCTTCCTAATTGACCACCGCCAAGAATACCTAATTTAAAACCTGAAGAATAATAGTTTTTCAATGTAAAAGTTGTTGTGTTTCAGCAAAAATACACAACTCAATTCACTTTCACTAAAAATTACTGATTCTAATTGTAGAACCGTTTTTTGAAACTTTATATTCTCTTGCTGGACATTCATACCCTTCTGTTTGTGGGGCGCCACCAAAGTGAACACTGTATTCACTTTCGTCACAACTGCATTTTAATACAGTTCCTCTTTCAAAGGTCATTGGCTCAGTGCAATTATTCTGTGGGCATAATTTATCAAAAGCAACAAATTGACTACCATTTATGTTAAAAAGTAAAATACCTTTAGAACCTCCAATAAGATTAACAAAACCACCAGGGGTTTGTGCATTAATTAATTGGGGGTTGTTTAAATCTGTATTTAAACTTACAGGAAATTGCATCAAACAATTAGCAGGTAAATTATTTTCTCCACAACCTAATATACACAATAAACACAGTGAAGAAAGTACTTTTTTAATCATATAATTATCTTTGTTATTTGAATAACGTTTGCAAGTTACAAATATTTTGTACATTTGTATTACAATCTCATTCCTGCAAAGGCAATGGGATTTTTAAATTCAGACAACATGAGTGAAATATCATATTATTCGGCAGAAGGATTAAAGAAATTAAAGGAAGAATTAGTTCAATTAGAGCAGGTAGAGAGACCAAGAGTAACTGTAGAAATTGCAGATGCTAGAGATAAGGGTGATTTAAGTGAAAATGCAGAATATCATGCAGCAAAAGAAGAACAATCTCATTTAGAGTTTAAGATAGCAAAGCTAAAGAATGTAATTTCTAGTGCACGTATTTTAGATGAAAGTCAGTTAGACACCTCTAAAGTACTAATACATTCTAATGTAGTAATTAAGAATACTGCAAACGGAATGGAGTTTAAGTACCGTTTAGTGGCAGATTCTGAAACTGATGTTAGAAATGGTAAACTGTCTGTAAACTCTCCAATAGGAAAAGGGTTATTAGGTGCTAAAGTTGGGGATATTTCAGAAATACAGGTTCCTAGCGGTGTTATGAAGTTTGAAATTATTTCTATTTCTAGATCATAAATTAATTCCTGTTAGTTTAGGAGTCTATTATAAATTCGGGTTTTGACATTGTCAAAACCCGAATTCTTTTTTATATTTACAAGCAACCTAAAAGTACAAAAATGAGCGTCTTTACAAAAATAATTACAGGAGAAATACCAAGCTATAAAGTAGCAGAAAATGATGATTTCGTTGCTTTTTTAGATATCAATCCAAATGCTAAAGGGCATACTTTGGTGGTTCCTAAAAAGGAAGAAAATAAGATTTTTAATTTGTCTAGAGTTGACTATCAAAAATTAATGGACTTTTCTTACACGGTTGCCAAGGCGCTTGAAAAGGCAGTTCCTTGTAAGAGAGTAGGAATGAGTGTAATTGGTTTAGAAGTGCCACATGTGCACGTGCATTTGGTTCCTTTAAATGAAATGGCAGACATTCAGTTTTCGCAAAAAGTAAAGTTGACTGATCATGAGTTTAGGGCTTTGGCCCAGAGTATTTCTGCTAAATTTTAGATTATTTGTATTACAGTAATTATGAGACAGTTTAAATCTTGTTCAATAAAATTTCAAAAATAGTACCTTTGTCTATTTCAGACTTTTGAACAAATATTTGACCTTTATGATAATCTTCAACAATACGTTTAGACAGTGATAAGCCCAAACCCCAGCCTCGTTTTTTTGTAGTAAATCCCGGTTTAAAAATTTGTTTAAATAGTTTTTTAGGCATTCCTTTACCAGTGTCTGAAACTGTTATTTTTACTTTTTTTAAGGTGTTTTCTATTTTCAATTCTAAAATACCTTCTTTCTGCATAGCATCAATCGCATTTTTTATAAGATTTTCTATTACCCAGGAAAATAACTCTATGTTTAAGTTTGTAATAATTTCGGTATCTGAAGCGTTAAAATAAAATACAATTTGTTTAGAACTTCGAGATTCTAAATAATCGTATGCCTGTTTTGTTACGGTAACAACGTTTTCTTTTTTAAGTTTTGGTGTAGAACCAATTTTAGAAAAACGATTCGCAATTGTATTTAACCTAATAACATCTTTTTCTATTTCTTTGATATAGGTGTCGTCTGTTTTCTCCATTTTTAAAATAGCAATCCAACCTAAAAGAGAAGACAGCGGTGTGCCTATTTGATGGGCTGTTTCTTTAGCCATACCGGTCCATAATTTATTAGTTTCTGCTATTTTATTAGAACTATAAAATAAATAAATTACTGCAAGAAATAAGAGTAGAATTAAGATTAAGGCAAGCGGGTAGTAGGTCAGCTTATTTAGTAAATCTGAATCTTTATAATAAATATAATCAGTTTGCCCTAAATAATTTATAGCAATAGGGTCGTTTTGTTTCTTCATGATCTCTAGTTGCTCTTTCAAGTAATTTGGATCTAATGACTTAATGGAATCTAAATTTTTAAAACCATTAATTTCCCCAGTAGAACTTACTAAGATTAAAGGAGTGTTTTTGTTTTTTTGAATTATTTTTAGAGGTAATAAGGAAGTTTCTTTGTTTAAATCTTCTAAACTTAATGTATTTAATTCTTGAGTAGCATCCCCATAACTTTCCATCTTAACACGTTCTTCTGTTTTAAATTTTTGAAAAAAGATATACGTATTCCACAAGATTAGAGAAACAATAATTAGGGAAATTAAAACAGCAATTCTCTTAAATATTAATGTGTTAGTTGGAAATTTCATAAAAACAAATATAAAGGTTTCTATAGATAACTCATTTGCTAATTTGATAGTATCTTTACAGAAGAAAATAAATCTAAAATGACGCTTTGGGTATGATCGATAGATACATTAGGTATCAATCGCGCTCAAACGGACATAAAAACAATCAAGTAAGATGTTAAGTATAGATCCAAAAGAAATTTCTACAGGTAAATTGCATGGTTATTTATTAGGTGCAGTTGCACCGCGTCCTATTGCATTTGCTAGTACAATTGATGCAGATGGGAATCCTAATTTATCTCCTTTTAGCTTTTTTAATGTATTTGGTTCTAATCCGCCAATAATGATATTCTCTCCTGCAAGAAGAGTAAGAGACAATACCACAAAACATACGTTAGAAAATGTTTTGGCAACTAAAGAAGTGGTTATCAATATTGTGAATTATGACATTGTGCAACAAATGTCTTTGAGTTCTACAGAATACCCAGAAGGTGTAAATGAGTTTGAGAAAGCAGGTTTTACAATGCTGGCGTCAGATAAGATAAAGCCTTTTAGAGTTGCAGAGTCTCCGGTGCAATTTGAATGTAAAGTAAAGGATGTTATTTTTACAGGTGATGAGGGTGGAGCTGGAAATTTAATCATTTGTGAAGTAGTTAAAATTCATATTTCTGAGGCAGTTTTAGATGAGAACGGTGCAATAGATCAACATAAAATAGATCTAGTAGCAAGAGCAGGAGGAAGTTATTATTCTAGAGCTAGAGATGGGTTTTTTGAAATTCCAAAACCAATTTCTACTATTGGAATTGGGGTAGATGCAATTGCATCTGAAATTAAGAATAGTACCATTTTAACAGGGAATAATCTGGGTATGTTGGGTAATGTTGCACAACTTCCAAATGAAAAAAGTGTTAATAACTTTACAAAAGAACATCCGCAATTTATTGGGTTAGAAACCACAAAAAAACATACATTTGCGCAAGAGTTTTTAAAAAAGAATGATGTAGAAAGTGCTTGGAAAGTGCTTTTAATTAAATAGTTAAGAATATATTATGGAAGTTA
>CAJXAS010000102.1 GCA_913050305.1 uncultured Polaribacter sp.
CGTGGAAAAATAGATTTTTCTATTTATGTAGAAATGACTTCAGACGAAACCTCTACCAAAGTAAATAAAAGTGTTGTGAAACAATATGTAGCACAATTAAGAAATACTCTTAATATTGATTCTGTAGAAGATATTGAGCTATTAAAAATGGCGATAAGAATGCCTGATGCCTTGGCTGCAGAGCGAGAAGAATTAGATGAAAACGAGTGGACTCTTATCAATAAAAATATAGACATTGCAATTACAGAAATTGTACAATATAGAATTGATGAAGCCGCTTCTTTAGAAGTAGACTTCAGAGAAAGGATAGCAAATATAAACACCTATCTAGATGAAGTAAAAGCTTTAGATAGTGACAGGGTAGAAAATGTAAAAACGCGTTTAAAAAAGGCTATTGATGATTTAAAGGTAGATACCGATGAAAATCGTTTTGAACAAGAGCTGATCTATTATTTAGAGAAATTAGATATTAATGAAGAAAAAGTTCGTTTGGCAAATCATTTAGATTATTTCCTACAAACGTTAGCCTCAGAGGATTCTAATGGTAAAAAACTAGGGTTTATTGTTCAAGAAATGGGCCGTGAAATAAATACAACGGGGTCTAAAGCAAATTATGCGCCAATGCAAAAAGCTGTTATTCAAATGAAAAACGAGCTGGAACAAATTAAAGAGCAAATTTTAAACGTACTTTAGAGTAACTAAAGTAAACTGAATTTATTTCAGTTTTTAATTATAAAATGCTGAAACTAGTTCAGCATGACAAATAATAAATTGTATGTCAGATTTTAAAGGAAAATTATTTGTGTTTTCAGCACCCTCTGGTTCTGGTAAAACTACTATTGTTCGTCATTTATTAAAACAAGAGAAATTTAACTTAGAATTTTCCATTTCTGCTACATCAAGAGATCCAAGAGGTTTTGAAAAAAACGGAGAAGACTATTATTTTATAGATCTTTCAGATTTTAAAAATAAAATTAAAAGTGATGCGTTTTTAGAATGGGAAGAAGTTTATAGAGATAATTTTTATGGTACTTTAAAAAGCGAAATAGCGCGTATTTGGGCATTAAAAAAACATGTTATTTTTGATATTGACGTGGTAGGAGGTTTAAGAATTAAGAAGAAGTTCCCAAATGAAACACTCTCTGTATTTGTAAAACCACCAAGTGTAGACGAATTAAAAATACGTCTAAAGAAGCGTAAAACAGAAAGTGAAGAAAAAATAAATATGCGTATTGCAAAAGCTTCTGTAGAATTAGCAACTGCACCCCAGTTTGATAAAATTATTAAAAATTATGATTTAGACGTTGCTTTAAAAGAAGCAGAAGATTTAATGAGTACGTATTTAGGTTTAAACAAATAGCTAAAAACATTCAAATGAAAATCGGTTTATATTTTGGCACTTTCAACCCTATTCATGTAGGTCATTTAATTATTGCCAATCACATGGTAGAAAACTCAGATTTAGATGAAATCTGGATTGTTGTTACACCCCACAACCCCTTCAAAAAGAAAAGTTCTCTATTAGATAACCATCATCGTTTAGAGTTAGTGTATAAAGCAACCGAAGAATACACAAAGATAAAACCATCAAATATTGAATTTAAACTACCACAACCAAACTATACTGCGCATACATTAGCACACATTTCTGACCTATATAAAGACAAACAATTTTGTTTAATTATGGGAGAAGACAATTTGAAAAGTTTTCACAAATGGAAGAATTTTGAGACTATTTTAGAACATCATAAAATCTATGTGTATCCGAGAATTTCTGAAGGAAAAATAGCAACACAATTTGACGAGCATCCTCAGATTCATAAGATAACAGCACCCATTGTGCAAGTATCGTCTACCATGATAAGAAACGGAATTAAAGATGGTAAGAACGTAAAACCTATGCTAACTAAAGAAGTCTGGAGTTATATAGACGAAATGAATTTTTACAGAAAATAGTTTCAGGAATTTTTCGTTGTATATTTGTAATCCACAAACAATTATTTTGGCTAAAAAGAATACAAAAAAAAGTAAATTCAAACAAAAACTAACTGATAAATACCGGTTAGTTGTTTTAAATGAAAATACGTTTGAAGAACGATTTTCTTTAAAACTATCTCGTTTAAATGTATTTGTTTTAGGTGGATTTTTTTCGGTATTACTAGTTATTTTAACCATTATGTTTATAGCCTTTACGCCAATCAAAGAGTATATTCCTGGTTATGAATCTTCTCAATTAAAAGCAGATGCTGTGCAGCTTACATTTGATGCAGAAGCTTTAAAACAAAAATTAACAATTCTAGAAAATTACACCATTGCACTACAGCCTGTTTTAACAGGAAAAATATCTTCTGAAGAAATAGATTCTCTGCAAGTGAAAGCTAGGCAATCTGTAATAGATGAAAGTAAACTAAACGCAACAAAAGAAGATTCTTTATTTAGAGAGAAAGTAGATAGGGCAACTCGTTTTTCACTTTTAAACAATGCTAAAAGCAGTGTAAAAATAGTATTTTTTGCACCTTTAAAAGGTAATATATCGCAAGAATTTGATGCAAATTCTAAACATTTTGCAATAGATATTGCTTCTAAAAAAGGCAACCCAATTAAAGCTACGGCAGATGGTACTGTTATTTTTTCTGATTGGAGCGCAGACACTGGTTATGTAATTATCTTAAAACATAGTAAAGATTTTATTTCTGTATATAAACACAACGGAAATTTACTAAAACAACAAGGAGATTTTGTAAAATCTGGAGAAGTAATTGCTAGTGTAGGATCAACTGGAGAACTTACTACAGGACCACATTTACATTTCGAACTATGGAAAGGTGGCTATGCCATAAACCCAACAAATTTTATAGATTTTAAATAATGAGTATCAAATCTTTCTTTGCAATTCCATTTGCTAAAATTGCGACTAAAAAAGTCTATAAATGGGCGAATAAACCTCATAAAACGCAAGAAAAAGTTTTTAAAAATTTAATCTCCAAAGGAAGTAAAACAGCTTTTGGTAAAGATCATGATTTTGCTAATATTACTACGTATGAAGAGTTTAAAAAACAGGTTAAGGTAACTGATTACGAAGGATTAAGGAAGTATGTAGACAGAATAGTAGCAGGAGAATCTGATGTTCTATGGACGGGCAAACCGCTTTACTTTGCAAAAACCTCTGGTACAACTTCTGGCGCAAAATACATACCAATTACCAAAGATTCTATGCCAACGCATATTACCGCGGCAAAAAATGCTATGTTATTCTATATTGTAGAAAAAAATGATGCAAGTTTTGTAAATGGAAAAATGATTTTCTTACAAGGCAGTCCGGTTTTAGAAGATACAAACGGCGTTAAACTGGGACGATTAAGCGGCATTGCGGCGCATTATGTTCCAAATTATTTACTCAAAAACCGTTTGCCTTCTTGGGAGACAAATTGTATTGAAGATTGGGACACAAAGGTAAATGCAGTCGTAGAGGAAACTGTAAACGAAGATATGTCGGTAATTAGCGGCATTCCTTCTTGGGTGCAAATGTATTTTGAAAAACTAATTGAAAAAACAGGTAAATCAATTTCAGAAATCTTTCCAAATTTTAATTTCTTTATTTATGGTGGCGTAAATTTTGAACCTTATAAAAATAAATTCGAAAGTCTTATAGGTAAAAAAGTAGATTACATAGAATTATACCCTGCCTCAGAAGGCTTTATTGCATATCAAGATTCACAAACTGAAAAAGGAATGCTCTTACAATTAGATTCTGGTATTTTTTATGAGTTTATTCCTGCTTCAGAATTTTATAATGAAGACCCTAGAAGAATCTCTCTTAAAGATGTAAAGATTGGCGTAAACTATGTTATTATTTTAAACACAACTGCAGGTCTTTGGGGGTATAATATTGGCGATACTGTAGAGTTTACAAATACTAAACCGTATAGAATTAAAGTTACTGGTAGAATTAAACACTTTATTTCTGCATTTGGTGAACATGTAATTGGCAAAGAAGTAGAGAAAGCATTAAATGACGCTATTAAAGAAACCGCCATAAATGTTAGTGAATTTACCGTTGCGCCCCAAGTAAACGCAACAAATGGTTTGCCTTATCATGAATGGTTTATCGAATTTGAAAATGAACCTGAAAATTTAGATGAGCTTGCCACTAAAATAGACGCATCTATGCAAGTACAAAATATTTATTACTTCGATTTAATTAAAGGAAAAATTTTACGCCCATTAATTATTAGAAGAGTGAAAAAAGGTGGTTTTCATGAATATATGAAATCTATTGGTAAATTTGGAGGACAAAATAAGATACCACAATTATCTGATAATAGAAAAATTGCGGATGTTTTAGATGCCTTTTTAATTAAAAATTAATAAAATAGAAACAAAATGGGAGATTATTTATTTTTAGGACTAGCAATTATGCTGGTTGTTGTGTACTTTTACAATAAATACAGAAATAAAAGACGCTAAAATTTTCACGAAATAGCAATACAAGGCTATCATAAAAAATTAAATCGAAAATTAAAGGCTTCACAGAGAAATATCAACACAAAAGAAATGAGCACAATTAGAATTACAAAAAAGTTCAATTTTGAAACAGGACACGCTTTATACGGTTATGATGGGAAATGTAAAAATGTTCATGGACATTCTTATAAGCTTTCCGTTACGGTTTCTGGAAAACCAATTACAGACAGTACAAACGTAAAGTTCGGAATGGTAATTGATTTTAGCGATCTGAAAAAAATTGTAAATGAAGAAATCGTAGATATTTTTGACCATGCCACTGTTTTTAACAAAAACACACCTCATGTAGAGTTAGCAAAGGAATTAATGGCAAGAGACCATCATGTTTTATTGGTAGATTACCAGCCCACCAGTGAAATGATGGTGATAGATTTTGCACAAAAAATTAAAAGCAGATTGCCAAAAAACATAAAGTTACATGCCATAAAATTACAAGAAACAGAATCTAGTTTTGCAGAGTGGTTTGCTAATGAAAACTAATTTTAATAAAAAATAGACTTATGAAAATACTTAAATTTATCTTTTTTTTATCCTTTATATTATTAATCACTAGTTGTAGTGACGATAATGCAGATACAACACCATTTATCTTATCAAATGAAAATATTATAGGGACCTATAATATTAGTGAACTTAATATCGAAACAAAAGTAACCTCTACAACAGATGTATCTGGAGTTTCTATACCGTTTACAGTGGCTACCTCAACAAGTAATGGAGATGTTTTTCAATTTTCTTT
This sequence comes from uncultured Polaribacter sp., assembly GCA_913050305.1. Lineage (GTDB taxonomy): Bacteria > Bacteroidota > Bacteroidia > Flavobacteriales > Flavobacteriaceae > Polaribacter. The sequence goes on from CAJXAS010000102.1 coordinate 5,264, forward strand.
TGTATTAAATTCAGACGGTACCTTTAGCGCCTCTGGGCAATTCGTAATTGAAACTGAGGTAACGCCCGCAACAGGAGATGTAGTTACAACTCAAGAAATTAAAAATTACACAAACTCTGGTACGTTTACCTTAAACTCAGAAAATGCAAAAATTACTTTTTTTTCTTCTATAGGAGATTTCTTAGAAGGTACGTATACTATTCTTTTATTTAATGAAACTACCCTTAGTTTAAATCAGGAAGTAGAGGAATCATCTGGTGCGATTACAAATGAAATTAATAGAAGTATCAGCTTTGTAAGATAAGAGATACAACTACTACAAATAAAAAAGCTGTCCATTTTAAATAGACAGCTTTTTTGTTTCTTAAAATTTAAATAGATACAAAGCCTTTTACTTCCCGTTAAATTCGTTCATGGTATTTGACAACCCAGCTGTACCAAAAGATGTAATTATATTCGAAGATGTTGGTAAGCGCTCTATTAATTGGCTAGTTTCTTCTTTACTCCATTGACCGAGCACAAAATCTGCCTGCCTTCCTTTAGAGTAGTTTGCTCCCACTCCAAATCTAAAACGAGGATATTGTTGCGTATTTAGTTTCTCTTGAATATCTTTCAATCCGTTATGACCTCCAGCAGAACCTTTTGCTTTTATACGAATGGTACCAAAATCGATATGCACATCATCCGTAACTATTAAAATATTTTCTACAGATATATTTTCTTTATCCATCCAATATTTTACTGCTTTCCCACTCAAATTCATATAGGTACTTGGCTTTAAAAGAATAAAAGTTCTTCCCTTTAATCTAAAAGTAGCTACATCTCCTAACTTTTCTGTTTCAAAACTAGTTTTGTGCACTTCAGCAACTTCCTCAACAATTTTAAAACCAATATTATGGCGAGTATTGGCATACTCTGCGCCAATATTACCCAAACCTACAATTAAAAATTTCTTCATTAACGCTTCTTTCGTTTCTGTATTAAGACTAAAGGTGTTTTTTAAAAAAGTCACTATATTCATTCATCAAAAATACTAAGAAAAAAAATAGCATTGTTATGAGAAAAATAAGCATAAAAAAAGCGCTACAAATATTGTAACGCTTTCTTGTTTTCTATAAGTTGCTAAATTATTCTGCAGCTGGTGCAGCAGCTTCTGCAGCTTCTGCTTCTTCGTCTTCCGCATCATCAGTTGCGTTTCTAGAAGTTCTAACTTGCACAACAACAGTATTGTCTGGGTGCATAAAAGTATAACCTTCATTAGCTAATGAAGCTACTACTAATTTACTTCCAATTTTTAAC
>CAJXAS010000103.1 GCA_913050305.1 uncultured Polaribacter sp.
TAAAGATTTAACATATGCTTCTGGAGAGTTGTTAAGAATTGAGCCTTTAGAAGGTAAAAATGCTATTGTTTTAAAATATAAGGATAGCGAAATTTATTATGATATGACTTCTGGTTTAAAAGTAAAAGAAGTAAAAACAGCAACAGGACCAGATGGCAAAGAGATAAAAGTACCTACTGTATATGCTGATTACAAAGAAGTAAACGGTGTAAAGTTTCCACATTCAATTGGAATTAAATCTGGCCCAATGAATTTAGATTTCGTAGTACAAGAAATTAAAGTAAACGAAGGTGTTTCTGATGCAGATTTTAAATAAATAACACAGCACGTAAAGAAAATAAATCAAGAGTCAAAACAGTGCGTTTTGACTCTTTTTTTTAATATTAGTTTTAGCAGAAAGCACACGTATTTATAAATTATAGTATTGCCTTTTACTTGTAAAAAAACTACTTTTTTTTATTTACCAAATAAAGACCTAAAAGAATAACAACTCCACCAAATATTTGAAGTGTACTTAATTTTTCGCCATCTAAAACCCCCCAAAAAATAGCAACTAAAGGAATTATATAGGTTACAGAGGACGAAAAAACAGGATCTGAAACCTGAACTAATTTATTGTAAATAGTTTTTGCAATACCAGTTCCTACAATTGATAAAATTGCTAAATACCCTAAGGATCTAACTAATATCTCATTTTTTAAATCAAACGTTCTAAAGAAATCTGTAAAAGTTAAAACAATAATTGCAGGAATAAGTAATATTAAAAAATTACCAGTTACAATAGAAAGTGCGTTTAAATCGTTTAAATATTTCTTAATCATATTTGCATTGAGTGCATACCCAAAAGACGCTATAATTATTAACAGAGCATACCAGTAATTCTGATTTGGATTTAAGTCTGCACCTTTTAATATTAGAATTAGCGTTCCTACCAAACCAATTATAATTCCGTAAAATTGAGTTCTATTAAAAGCAAATCCAAACATCATTGCACCCAGAATTAAAGTAAAAAAAGGGGTTAGGGAGTTTAAAATAGCAACAACAGCGCTATCTATGTTTGTAATTGCAAATGCAAATAAAAATCCAGGAATAAAAGTACCTGCAATAGCAGTGTAAAAAATATATTTATAATGTTTCTTTTCTATTTTTTTTAAAGACGGAGTAGCAACAGAAAGTAAAAAAACTGCAGTAAAAATCATTCTTAAAGCGCCTAGTTGAATAGGAGTAACACCTAACAATGCTTTCTTCATTAATATAAATGAACTTCCCCAAACCAAAGAAAGTAAACTAAAATACAGCCACTTTTGTTGTTGATTATTCATGTTTTAGTTAATTTTTTGTCAAAAATCCGACAAAAAATTAGATATCAGCCCCATTATATATAAATTTGTAAAAATAAAAAAATACATGAACACTAAAAATATATTTTTTGCAATAGCAATCGCTTGTTTTATGATAACAGGATGCAAAGAAAATAAAGAAGTGAAAAAAGAGCGTATTGCGTTAACAATCTCTGGAATGACTTGCGAGATTGGTTGTGCAAAAATAATTCAATCTAAATTATCTAAAAAAGAGGGTGTAATAGCTGCAAAAGTTGTTTTTACAGACAGTATTGCAACGATAGAGTTTAATGGAAATACAACTTCTAAGAAAGAGTTAATTACCTTTATAGATGGCATTGCTGGTGGAAATTTATACAAAGCCTCAGAAAGCATAATAAAACTTACTAGTTCTAAATAACCACATGAATGTTTTGATATGTGTAAAGAAAATAAGAGCAGAAAACCACTAAAATGGAATGTAAAGTAGACTATAAAATGGCCTGCTGTCTAGATAAAAATAAGTAATGATTAAATTTATAAACGCAAAAAAAACAGGGTTTTAAACCTGTTTTCTTCTTTCTCCCAATCCATAATAAGGTGCCCTATAAACCTGTATTTCTCCAAGTCCAAGTGCTAATATCTACTTTAGTTCCTGTTTTATAATCTGCATTTATAGAAGCTGCAACGCCATCTATTATAACATTTGCTAAATCGCCTCCATCTTTCATATCTATATTTTTCTCGTACCCTTCTAACCAAATATTAGTTATTGTTGCACCAGAAGTCTTTTTAAACTGCAAACCTGTACCTCCTACTGTAGAAATAGCTGTTAAATTTATAAATTTAGGGTTATTGTTATCTTTGTCTCCTTCAAAAGCTGTAGAGAAACCAGCATCTGTATGAGAAATATAGGTATTTGTTAAGGTTCCATTCCAACCTTCTGTCCAGTCTACAGAGTCATCTTCGTTATTCTCTAAATATACATTTGTTACAGAAACTGTTCCTCCAAAAAACTCTAAACCGTCATCTGCACCGTTAACTATAGAAACATTTTCTATGGTAGTTCCTGCACCTACAGCATATAAAGAGATCCCGTTGTATTGCGAATCTGCATTAATTTGAGCACCTGTTCCTTTAATCACTAGATATTTAATTGAACCAGAATTATCTGCATCATTTGAACCACCATAAATAAAACCACCAACCTCTGCTTCGGCATTTATGCCTGCGGTTGTTGTTGCATCTCCACAAACTGTTAATCCGCCCCAATCTCCAGGATTAGCATTCGTAGAAGACATTATAACTGGATTATTTTCTGTTCCTTGAATATCAATTTTACCACCTTTTAAAACTGCAATATAAACTGCTGACCCATCGGATTTAGCCTCAATATTTGTTCCTGCGGGAATAATTAATTCACCACCAGCCTTTACAATGTAAGACGAGTTTAAGATGTATTTTATAGAAGCATTTAAGGTAACTTTACCAGCAATAGTTCCTTGTAAAGGTAAAGTTGTAATAGAAACACTAGAATTTACCCAATTAAAATTTGCTGCGGTAACACGGGCTGTACTTGTATAAGCTAAAGAAGGATCTGCAATAGCTCCTTCTATAAGAACGTTTGCTAAATCTCCACCATCTTTCATATCAATTGAAGTATCGTAGCCGGTTAAAGACAAACCTGTTATTGTAGCTCCTGATTGTTTCTTAAATTGTAAGGCTGTACCCCCAACAGTAGAAACTGCAGTAATATTATTAAATTTAGGGTTTCCGTTATCTTTATCCCCTTCAAAAACAGTTGAAAAACCAGAAACCGTGTGCGTAATATATGCGTTTGTTAAAGTTCCACTCCAACCCTCTGTCCAATCAACAGCATCATCTTCATTATTCTCTAAAAACAAGTTTGTTACAGAAACCGTACCACCAAAAAACTCAACACCATCGTCAGAACCATTAATTACGGCAACATTGCTAATTGAAGTTCCAGCACCAACACCGTATAAAGAAATACCGTTGTATTGAGAGTCTGCATTAATTTGCGCACCTGTTCCTTTAATTATTAAGTAGTTGATAGCGCCAGAATTATCTGCATCATTTGTACCACCGTAAATAAAACCACCAACCTCTGCTTCTGCATTTATACCTGAAGTTGTTGTTGCGTCTCCACAAATTGTTAAACCACCCCAATCTCCAGGATTCTCAGAAGCAGACGTCATAAATACAGGGCTAGCTTCTGTACCTAATACATTTATTTTAGCTCCTTTTAAAACTGCTATATAAACACTTGTACCTCCATTAAGAGCCATAATTGTTGTCCCTGCAGGAATTGTTAATGTTGCTCCAGATTCTACGATAAAAGAACCACTTAAATTGTATGTCTGATTTGAATCTAACGTAAAATCTTCATCAAGATTACCGTTCATGATTCCAGATTTTAAACTTTCAATTACTACAGAATCTGTTGATTCCATTATAATATCCGGCTCTTCGCTACCGCAATTAATAAATGTTAAAGTAACAAAACAAAATGTTACGATGTTTAAAATTTTAAAAACTGATTTTTTCATTTTAGTTTAGTATAATTATTATTTTATACAAAGTTATTGTCTTATTCTCTATCTCTGTTTAACTAAATATTAATAGTATGTTAGGTTTTTGATAAAACAAGTTCTTTTGTTAAGTAATGGTTAATTACCTAAAATGTATATTTGATACTTACTGTTAATTGGCTACCTTTCTTATAAGAAAGTACTGTTTCATTAGTTTCTATACTAGTAATCAAACTTTTAACTTTCTGAGTTTGTTTAATCTCTGGATTTAATATATTTCTACCTATGAACTTGATCAATAGACTATCTGTTAAGGCTTTGCTAACAACAAAATCTAAGGCTACAAATCCTTTTTCTATAATTTCATCGTTATATAAAGCAGCACTGTTTGCAAAATCTTCTGGAGAACCTAATGCAAAAATCTTATCTGATGAATAGTTACCAGTTAACGTTGCAATAAATTCGTTTTCCTTTTTATTACTATAACTCAAAGTACCATTTGCTATAAAATCTGACGCGCCTTGTAAACTAGAAGTTGTGATGTCTTTATATTGAAATTCTTTTAACAAATCTTGCTCTAACCACATTTTAGTTACGTTACCGGTAATATTTAAGATACCTTGATCTTCATCATTTTTTAATAAATCTGTTTTTACTTCAAATTCTAAACCATACACATTTGCCTTTTCTCCTATATTTGAGTATATAAAATAACCAGAAGAACCTCTTGTTTGTGATAAATTAATTGGACTATTAATTTGTTTATAAAAAGCAGCAGCAGAAAAAAGTTGCCCTCTTTTTGGAAATACTTCATATTTTAAATCGAAATTATAAATTTCTGATTTCTCCAAATCAGGATTTCCTTTCGTTACACGCCCGGTTGGAGAAACATATTCAAAAGGAGATAACTCTTTAAACTCCGGTAGTGTTTGTGTAATACTAGAAGCAAAACGTATGTATTTATTTTCTCCTAATTCGTATTTTAAATTTATACTTGGGTATACACTTTCATAAGTTCTGTTTAGAACTCCAACTCTGCCTACAAAATTAGCAACATCCCAAATTACATTTATTTCATCTCTCTCAAAACGCACTCCTAAATTACCTGATAATTTATTCTCTAATTGAAAATCAAAATTCACAAAACCAGCAACAATGTCTAATTCTGCTTGGTATCTATCTGCTTCCCTAAGCCTTAAAGTTAAACCATTATTAAAATTAGGATTGTTAAACGTTGTTGATAATTCGTCTACAGAAGGTGCTATAAAATCTTTTGCTCTAACACCCACAAATAAAGATTTAAACGTTCTTTCTTTTTGTCTGTAATTTAATCCATAGTTTAAAGCGTAGGGCTTGCTATCATCTTCATCCTTCAATCCAAAAGCCCATTTATTATCAATTAAAGCGTTGTATTCTTTATCCTGAATTTTCTGGCTAGACTTTCTTTGTTGAAAATCACCTACGTGTGCATATTGTATCTCTGGTGAAACAGTAACTTCTAAAATATTTACTTCATTTCTAATTCTATTAGGCTCCTCTGCCAAGACAAAATTATACCCTCCAGCCCAATTTAAAGTATTGTTTTCGCTCCACTTATGTTCTCCTAAAAGTTGATTGATAAATAAGGTAGTTTGTCTAAAATTTTGATCTCTTACAAAGGCACCTATTTCTTGAGGATCTTGATCAAAAACATATCCTAAACCGTTTCTACCTTGCTCATATAAGTTATCTACGCCTGTATTTACAAAAAGTGTATTGTATTTAATTTTGTTGGTGTTATTTAACTTTATACCAACATTTACATACCCAGTAGTATTAGAATTTGTAGCATATTGCTCTACATCTGTAAACTCTCTATCTAGAACATTGGACCTGTAAGCTCTAAATAATCCTTTTTGATAATCGAAAGTTTTAGCATGAGAACCTGTGAAAAATACAGTTACACCTTTACCAAATACTTCAAATTTCTTCGCTACAGAAAAAGAAGCATTAAAATTTATGGGTGCAGATAATGTCTCAGTATCCCAACCTTGTCTTGTAATTAAATCTTGTAATGCAAATTGTTTTTGATGAAAACCTAAAGCAACATCTGTATTGGTAATTGTTGTTCTAAAGTTATCTGAAAGACCTGCAACATTTGTATTTGTTCCGCCTGAAAAAGAAATAGAGTATCCTTTTTTAGAGTATTCTTTAGAGTTTACATCTACGTTACCAGAACCTTGATCTGCATAGCCATTTGTGCTGTATGTTTTACGAATACCAATGTTCTTTATAATATTGGTAGAAAATAAATTTAAATTGATGTTTTTATTTTCTACGTCATCTGAAGGAATTGGCAAACCATTCATAGTAGTGGACAGGTAACGATCTCCCAGACCCCTTATATATATACTACCTGAGCCCTCACTTTTAGTAACTCCAGAAATTTTAGTAGTCGCATTTGCTGCATTGGAAATTCCAGTTTTTGCTAACCTTTGCGCTCCAATACTTTCTATTATTACAGTCGCTTTCTTTTGCGCTAACAAAAGTGCGTTTACAGATTCTTTACCCAAAGAAGACTTTACAATAATTTCATCTAAAGCAACGCCTTCTTCAGCAGACATTATTTGATTAAGAACTAGTGTTTCTGATACTGCAATTGTAATTGTTTTTTCTACTGTTTTATACCCTAAAAAACTAAAAGAAACAAT
>CAJXAS010000104.1 GCA_913050305.1 uncultured Polaribacter sp.
AGCACGTAAATAGCTTACTCTGTCTGTTTTATGTTTTAATGAATGGTATTTTTTACTATCAATAGTATCTTTTACCAACTTAATCATGTATTCTAAAGCAAATTCTTCCTCAATTAAACCAAGGTTTATTCCGTCTTCAAAATCTATAATTGTATAACAAATATCATCTGCTGCTTCTACCAAATAAGCTAAAGGATGCCTATAAAAAGAAATAGCTTCTGTAGATTTCTGCAACATACCTAAATCTTCTACTACGTCTAAAAACTCTTGTTTTTCTGATTGAAAAAAGCCATACTTTTTATCTACAATATGATTGGTTGGATTTTTTGGAAGACTTTCTTTCGGATACTTTAAAAAAGCTCCTAAAGTAGCGTAAGATAAACGCAAACCTCCAAAAACGCCCTCTCTAGATTCAGTTAAAATTTTGAATCCGTTTGCATTTCCTTCAAAGTCTATTAAGTCTTGATATTCTTTATCTGTCAGTTGTCCTTTATATTTTGAACCGTTTCCTGTTTTAAAATACTCGCCAATAGCTTTTTCTCCTGAATGCCCAAAAGGCGGATTCCCGATATCATGGGTTACTGAAGCAGCTGCAACTATGGCACCAAAATCGTTAAAAGTGTATCCTAAAGCGACTAAGTTTGGGTGTCTTTCTAACAACACTTTACCAACCCTTCTGCCCAAAGTTCTACCAACAACAGAAACTTCTAAACTATGAGTTAAACGCGTATGTACAAAATCTGTTTCAGATAAAGGAATTACCTGTGTTTTGTCTTGCAAACTCCTAAATGCTGATGAAAATATAATTCTATCAAAATCTACATCAAAACCCAAACGTGTTTCGTCCTGCGCTTCTCTTGGTCGTTTTTGTGTATCGCCAGAGCGTTTTAAAGAAAGTAGTTGTTCCCAGTTCATCATAATTATAAAATATTGTCTAAATTAAACAAAAAAGAGAAGCCTTTCGACTTCTCTTTTTATCAATTTTGTAATAAAAAACAATCTACTCGATTATCCTTCGCAACTTGCACAATCTTTCTTTTGTTTAAATTTTTGTGCTGCATTCATACTGTGTTGGTAATACATAGATTTTACACCTAGTTTCCAAGCCGTAATATACACATCGTTTACTTCTTTAATTGGCATATCTGGATGTACCATAATATTTATAGATTGCCCTTGATCTATATGTGTTTGTCTATTTGCTGCTTGATACACAATTACTTTTTGATCTATTTCTGAATACGTTTTAAAAACGTCTTTTTCTGCATCTGTTAAAACACTTAAATGTTGCACAGAACCATCATTATCTCGTATGCTTTTCCAAATATCTGAAGTACTTTGTCCTTTTGCTTCTAATAGTTTTTCTAAAATAGGGTTTCTAATGGTTGTTTTTATCTTCGCAATATCTTTTACATAAATATTAGACCATATTGGCTCTATACCTTGTGATACTTGCCCTAAAATAAAGGCAGATGATGTTGTGGGTGCTACTGCGTTTAAGGTGGTGTTACGTCTACCGTACCCTTTTAATACTGCTGGCTCTCCATACATTTTTGCCATTTCTTCCGACGCTTTGTATGACTTTTCTTTAATAACTTTAAAGATTTCTGTATTTAAATTATACGCCTCCTGACTATCGAATGCCAACATTTTAGATTGTAATAGAGAATGCCAACCTAAAGCTCCTAAACCTAAAGCTCTATTTTCTTTTGCAAAATTGTAGGCTTTTTCCATAAAACGAAATGTAAACTGATCATCTCTATCTGGAGAATCTTTAAACACTTCTAATTTAGTAATAAACTCTTGCATTACGGCATCTAAAAAGAAAGCTAAAGTCTCTACTGCATCTGTATCTTTCCACTCCTCATAATGCACCAAATTAATTGATGATAAACAACAAACAAAAGACCAATCTTCATTAGAAGGTAACATTATTTCTGTACAAAGATTACTTGCATAAATCTCATGCTTATTATCTTTATAAACATCTACGGTTCCATTATTTGCATTATCTCTAAACAAAATGTAAGGATACCCTATCTCACCTCTTCTTTGTAAAATTTTTGCCCAAATACCTCTCTTTTCTGTATCTCCAGCAATCATTTCTTCCATCCATTGGTCACTTACCGTAACACCATGGGTTAATTCTTGTATTGGGTTTCCTTCAGTTCCTATTTCTAAAAACTCTTTAATATCTTTATGATCAACTGGTAAATAAGGAGAAAAGCGTCCACGTCTTACAGAACCTTGACTTACAACATCAACCATTTTTTCAAATAATTGCATAATATGAACAGAACCAGATGATGACCCATTATTTTTTACATCTGCACCTCTTTGACGTAACTTACCAAAGTACCCAGAAGTACCTCCACCTAATTTAGACATCATGCCTACTTCGGATTGTGAGTATAAAATATCTCCCATATCATCTGCTACATGCGAACCAAAACAGCTGATAGGCAAGCCTCTTTTCTTTCCAAAGTTTGACCAAACTGGTGACGATAAAGAAAAATAACCTGCAGCCATGTACTTGTAAAACTTATCTGAAAACCCTTTAATTTTCAAGATGCCTTCTGCATTGTCTGCTATCTCACGTATTCTTTCTTCTGGTGTTGTATCTCCTGTTAAATAACCAGACTCTAAAAATTTGCGACTATTTTCTGTTAACCAACTAATTTCTGGTTCTTTTTGTTTTTCGAGAATATCTTTTCTTGCAGTATTTGCTGCCTGAATTAATTGTTCATGCTCTGTAAGATGGGTAATCTTGGATTCAGTTTGGTTCATAGATTTAAAATAAGTCGTCGCTGGTTATACTTTTAGTTCTTTTGCTGTAATTAATAGATCTTTTTACAAAGAAATCTCCATGTTTGGTTCCAATAATTTCATCATCAAACCAATCTGTTTCAGATAATAAAACGGCATCAATTTCAAATATTTTTGTTATACCAATACTTGCCAGTGAGTTATTAAATCTATTTTTTACAAATTCTTTTATTACTTTTTTAGGTAAGAAGTCTAACTCGCCTTTTTCAAAAATCCAATCAATTATTTTACTTTCAGAGAGAAAAGCTTCTCTACAAGTTTCTTGAACCATTAAACTGTGGTCTTCATCAAACCAATCTGGATTTTCTTCTTTTATAATTTTAATAATATCGATACCAAAATCTCCATGAATTTGCTCTTCTTTAGAAGTCGCTTCTACCACATTAGAAATTCCTTTTAATACATTCTTATGTTTGTTAAAAGCCATTATAATCAAAAACTGAGAAAATAAAGAAACATGCTCTATAAATAAAGAAAACAAAATAATAGATTCAGAAAATTCTTTATTGTCTTCACTTTTCACATTCTTTAGAGCTCCCTCTAAATAATTTACACGCCTCATCATTACTGGGTTCTTCTTTAAGTTGTGAAACTCGTTGTTTAACCCTAAAATCTCAAGTAAGTGCGAATATGCATCATGATGACGTACTTCACTTTCTGCAAACGTAGACCCAACCGCACCAATTTCTGGCTTCGGCATTTTCTTATAAATATCTCCCCAAAATGTTTTAACCGCTACTTCTATTTGAGAAATTGCCAACATTGTGTTTTTTATAGCACCTTGTTCTACTTCTGTAAGTGTAGCTTTAAAATCCTGTATATCACTTGTATAATTAAACTCTGTATGAATCCAATAAGAGTGTCTAATGGCATCTACATAATCCGTTAAAGCAGGATAATCATAAGGCTTTAGGTTTAGTCTCTTTTCAAAAATATTTCTTTTTCTGCTTCTGGTTTGCTCGTTTCTGTAAAGAATATATGCTTTAGCAACATCCTGAAAAGGACTATTCATTAACTTAAGCTCTACAATATCTTGAACCTGCTCAACCGTGGGTGTATATTTTGGTTCATCTGACTTTGTTTCTAACAAAGTTTCGTTTACACTATAAGATATTGCAATAGCGTCGCTTTTAGAACCATTGTTCACTGAAAGCATCGCTTTTTCAATCGCTTTTGTAATTTTTTCTAACTCAAAAATGCTGATTTCAGAGTCTCTTTTTATGATATGAGTAATTTCCACGATAATGTATTGTTATTTAAGAATTAAATTGGGTCTTACAAAGATTGGGCTTTTTCGTTTTAAATGAAAGCCATACTTATTCACAAAACCCTAGTAGTTTTTAACAATCTGACTTTTTTCGAAAAAAACAACAAATTTTAATAATTATATAAATTACTCATTATCAAGTTTTTAAATCGATAAAAAAGGCTAAGTTGTTGCTACTGCTGACATTCCTAAAAAGCACTTTGAAAAATAATTTTTTTAACATAAAAAATTATAAAAAATAAAATTATGAGGAAGAGGTTTTTTAAAGGTGTTATTTAGACTTTTTATACATAGAGAGAAGTAGTTTAATTTCTTTTTGCTCGTTCATTTTTGAAGTATCTTTGTAAAAAGTTTTTTCAATGAAAAATAGGTTTCCAAAAATAGTGAAAATCGCTATTATTTCTGTTTATTTAATCTTTTTGGCAGGTGCAATTGTTAGAATGACCGGGTCTGGAATGGGTTGTCCGGATTGGCCTAAATGTTTTGGTTATTACATTCCGCCAACTTCTGAAGAACAAATTACCTGGAAACCCAATACAACATACAAAGAGGGTTTTATTATTATTAAAGACGAGGTTTTATTTGTTGCCGAAAGCGATTTAAAAACGGAAAAAAACTTTAACACAAAAAATTGGACGGCATACACAAAACACGGTTATAACAAATTTAATAAGTTTCATACTTGGACAGAGTACATTAATAGACTCGTTTCTGTTCTAGCTGGTTTTGTATTTCTATTTCTTATTCATGGAGCATTCAAACTGAGAAAAACTGATAAAAGAATTCCACGATTAGCATTCGGTGCCTTCTTTTTAATGCTATTTGAAGCTTGGTTAGGAAAAACAGTTGTAGACACAAATTTAACACCTGCAATTATTACCGTTCACATGATAATTGGTTTAATAATCATTGGACTCTTATTATGGTTAAGATTTATTGTTACTAGTAATAAGACAGTTTACAAATACAACGCACTCTTTAATAAATTATTAATTATTTCTGTAATTTTCTCATTGATACAAATTGCTATGGGAACACAGGTAAGACAATTTATAGACGAGCAAGTAAAGTTATATGGTTTTGAAAATAAGAACCACAGTCTAATGAATCCTAGTTTTAAATTTTACTTCCATAGATCTTTTACAATTGCTATTGTTTTAGTAAACTTAGGAATGTTCTATCTAAATAAATTAAAAAACTTAGGGTATACATTGGTGAATTGGATTGTTTTCTTAATTTTCTTAGAAGCAATTACAGGTATTTTAATGTATTATGCAGAAATTCCTATTGGTACACAGGCAATCCATTTATTAGCAGGTGCGCTTTTATTCGGACTACAATTTTACTTGTGGTTGCAGAATCGCTACGCTAAATAAATTTTTGCTCAAAAACTTTATCGCTGTATAAACTTAATCGTTAAGGATACTAATTACGGATGTGCATTCACCCAAACAGCGCCATCAGAAAAGTATTCTTTTTTCCAGATTGGAACCGTTTCCTTTAGGGTATCGATTGCAAATTCACAAGCTGCAAAAGCTGCTTTTCTATGCTTAGAAGAAACGGCAATTATAACAGGAATGTCTCCTATTTTCAAAACTCCTTCTGCATGATGCACAGCAATTTTATAAATATCAAACTTTTCTAAAGTTAGTTCTGCAATTTTTTGCATTTCTTTAATTGCCATAGGCTTATAAGTAGAAAAATCTAATTGTGTTACTTCTTTTCCTTGTGTATCATTTCTAACGGTTCCTATAAATGTAGAAATTCCGCCACAAGAATCGTCTTCTACAAAACGGTAGCATTCTTGTAAATTTAATTTATCTGAAGTTATTTTTATGGAAGTTCTCTGCATTGCGAAACAAAAATAGGAAAACAAATTTGTATTTTTGTGTTATATTATAAAATCAAAAGTTCTCGATACAATCTCAATTAAAAATTGAAATCATTCGAACGGGCATTATTAAAATATCTATGAAAAATATATTCAGAATTATTAGCTTTTTAGAAGGAATCTCTTATTTATTATTACTATTTGTTGCAGTACCAATTAAATACTTTCAAGGAGACGTTTCTTACGTAAAAATGCTAGGGATGCCGCATGGAATTTTATTTATGAGCTATGTTGTTTTAGCAATTGTTATTCAAAAGCAAATGAAATGGAATCTAAAAAATTTAGGAATTGTTGTGCTTGCTTCTATCATTCCTTTTGGAACTTTTTATGTAGATAAAAAATATTTACAAAAATAAACGAGTACTATTGCATCCAGAAAAACAAGAAGGCTCATAGGGAATATTAAGAACTAAGGTTGTGTGAAATTGTTTTTTACTTTCTAAAGATCAAGGAAGTTTTAACCTCCACTAACTGGTGGAATTACAGCAACAACGTCATTCCCTTTTATTAGTAGAGTGTCTTCGGCATAAGCCTCATTTACTGCAATAGCATAAGAG
>CAJXAS010000105.1 GCA_913050305.1 uncultured Polaribacter sp.
GTCATACCATTTACCTTCTACTTGGCTTGCATCATATTTAGATGGAATTGTCATATTTTGGAATAGTTTTGAAAATATAGGATGCAAAAATACAATTATCTATTTTGTAGAAAAAATAAGTGGTTGATTTTTTAAAACAAATTATTAGTCTTAATTTTGCAAGGTAAAATTAAGATTATGAAAACATTAGGAACGCTTCTTTTAGTATTATGTGCCACTTTATCAATAAATTCTCAAGAATTTAAATTTGAACAAGAAACCATTGATTATGGAAAAATAATTAAAGGCTCAGAAGGAGAAAGAACATTTGTCTTTACAAATGTTGGAGATGCACCTTTAATAATACAAAGTATAAAATCTTCTTGTGGATGTACAGTGCCTAAAAAACCAGAAAATCCAATTATGCCAGGAGAAAAAGGAGAAATAAAGGTTTCTTATGACACGAAAAGAATTGGTGGGTTTTCTAAGCAAATAACAATACTATCGAATGCAATTACTGCTAGAAAAATTGTAAAAATTAAAGGTTTAGTTTCGAATGTAGCGCTTTTAGAAAAAGAAAAAAGTATTCTTTCTAATAACTAAATCCTTTTTTCTAGACGAAATTTAAAAGTCATTTCAATACCATCTCTTTTAATTTTAAGCTGAATTTTTTTATTCTCTTTTTCGCTAAACTCATTAACAATATCTTCTAATTTATAATAGTATGCTGGTTTTTTATTAATTCTTATAATTAAATCTCCTGCTTTTAAGCCTGCTTTATCGGCATTAGAATTTTTAACAACCGTTTTAATTTTATAAGAAGGCTTGAATTTATATGAAAAATTAGTAAAAAATGTAATTGAATTCTTTTCAGAGAGTTTGTAATTAGAAATATCCTGTGTTGCTTCTCTAACAAGTTGTTTGCCATTATACAAAATGTCTAAACCACTCATGTTATAGTTAAAAGGAGCCTTAAAAAATTTATTTTTCTTAAACATTATTTGTTTGTTTGGGTAATCTAACCAAACTGTAAATCTTTTTAAAACACCACCTCCCAAACTACCATTTCTTTGTTTAAATCGTCTTGCTAACTTCGTAGAAAGCGTGTCTAAAAAAGAAACTGTTGGGTTCTTAATTTCAAAATCTCCTATTTTAAGTCTTGGTATCCTGCTTCTATTGCCATAAATGATACCACTTAAACCCTCACCTAAAATATCATTAAAAAACTTTTTAGGAGTTATAATTTCTTTTTTAGAGTTTTCAAAAAGCCAAAGTGCGTCACTTCCACCAGAATCTAATAACATTTTTACATTAGTAAAAGTATTATAAACAGTATCTAACTGAACTTGAACATTAACGTAAGGTTTTTTTCTATGAAATTGAAGTGGTAAAACTTCACATTTTCTACATTTTTTAAACCTAAATTTTTCTGGATTATAGAACGTTATTTCCTCTGCACTATAGTTAATTTTTACTGTAAAATTTTTCAATAAATTATAACCAATAATGCCATGAATCGTTGTGCCCATTTTACTAGAAAAATCGAAAACATCTTTTAAAATTACATATATGGATGCATTAACGTTGAACATATCTTTTATACGTATCCTATTATTTTCAGAAAGTACTGCATCTACAGAAGCGCCACCCCCTAGACCTTTTAAAAGAATTTTCTTAGGATTTAAAACAGCAATACTGTCATTTTTTGATAAATTAAAAATAATTGTTTTATGTACCCCAGTGTCTAAAATAAAGGAAAGTGTTTTTCCATTAACCTCAAGGGGAATTACAATTAAATTATTAATTAATTTAAAAGAAACTCTTTGTTTCGATTTTGTTTTTTTTTGAAAACGGAATCCATTTTGTGCATTGATTCTTATTACAAAACTAAGGAGTAGTAAAGTTACTATAAAAAGTACTCTTTTGTTCAAGCTGCTGTTTTTTATAAATTTACAATAAAAAGATTTGTGTCCTCTTATTTTTGATAATAAATTAAGCCTTAAACTTTTGGTAATATGAGGCATCATCTAAAATATATTTCGCAAATTTGCAGTGTTAATTTTATACACAATCCAATATGCCTTTAATCTCTAAGAAAGGAATACAAATGCCAGAATCGCCAATTAGAAAATTGGTGCCATTTGCTGAAGACGCTAAGAAAAGAGGCGTTAAGGTATTTCATTTAAACATAGGTCAGCCAGATATTAAAACACCTAAAATTGCATTAGACGCAGTTAAAAACAACACTTTAGAGACGTTAGCTTACGCACGTTCTGAAGGTTCTGAAACTTACAGAACTAAATTGGCAAAATATTATGTGAAAAATAACATACCTGTTACTGCAAATAATATTATTGCAACTACAGGTGGTTCTGAAGCTTTGCTTTTTACAATTGGTAGTATTACAGACCCTGGAGATGAAATTATTATACCAGAGCCGTTTTATGCCAATTACAATGGCTTTTCTACTGCTTCTGGTGTAACCGTTGTGCCAGTTATTTCTAAAATTGAAAATAACTTTGCACTGCCAAAAATTGAAGAGTTTGAAAAATTAATTACTAATAAAACCAAAGCAATATTAATTTGTAACCCGGGAAACCCCACAGGTTATTTATATTCTGAAGAAGAGATTGAAAAATTGAAAAAGATTGTCGTAAAACACGATTTATTTTTAATTGCCGATGAAGTGTATAGAGAATTTACATATGATGGTTTAAAACATACATCTGTTTTATCCTTAGAAGGAATAGATAACAATGCCATTGTAATAGATTCTGTTTCTAAACGTTACAGTATGTGCGGGGCGAGAATAGGTTGTATTGTTTCTAAAAACGATGAATTTATAAAAACTGCCATTAAATTTGCACAAGCAAGATTAAGTCCGCCAACATACGCATTAATTGCAAGTGAAGCTGCCTTAGATACGCCGCAATCTTATTTTGATGATGTTATTGAAGAATATGTAGCTAGAAGAAATACATTAATTGCAGGACTAGAAAAAATAGAGGGTGTAAAAGTTGCAAACCCAAAAGGTGCTTTTTACTGTGTAGCCGAATTACCTGTTAAAGATTCTGATCATTTTGCACAATGGTTGTTAGAAGATTTTAATTTAAATAATGAAACAGTAATGGTTGCACCAGCAAGCGGATTCTACTCTACACCGGGTGAAGGAAAAAACCAAATAAGAATGGCATATGTTTTAAACAAAACAGATTTAAACCGTTCTATAGAAATTTTAGCAGCAGCCTTAAAACAATATCCTAATTAGTTGAATATTCAAGAAAACATATCTCTAAAGAAGTTTAATACATTTGGTATTGCCGTAAATGCCAAACGTTTTATTTCTGTGGCTTCTGTTTATGAATTGCAACAGGTTTTAAAAATAGAAAAAAATATTTTCTTAATTTCTGGAGGAAGTAATATGTTACTTACAAAAGATATTGAAGTGTTAGTTGTACATCTTGATATTAAAGGAATTTCTATTGATAGAGAAGATGACAATACTATTTATCTTACTGTAAATGCTGGCGAAAATTGGCACGAACTTGTTATATGGTGTGTTTCAAATAATTACGGAGGCATAGAAAACTTATCGCTGATCCCAGGAAATGTGGGTACTTGCCCAATTCAAAATATTGGTGCTTACGGAGTGGAAGTAAAAGACACCATAACTAAAGTTGAAGCTCTAGAAATTGAAACAGGTAAATTAATTCAGTTTTCAAACGAATCTTGTAATTTTGAATATAGAAACTCTCTCTTTAAGACTAAAGAAAAAGGAAAATATATTATTACCGCTGTAAGCTTTCAGTTAACTAAAAGAAACCATAATCTAAATTCTTCTTACGGTGCAATTGAATCTGAATTAATAGCGAAGAAAATAACAAAACCTTCTTTAAAAGATATTTCTGATGCAGTAATCGCTGTCAGGAGATCGAAACTTCCAGATCCAAAAGAAATTGGAAATAGCGGCAGTTTTTTTAAAAACCCTGTGATTACTAAATCCGAATTTTTAGAACTTCAGAAAGAGTATCCAAAAGCTCCAAGTTATAACGTTTCTAAAACTGAGGTTAAAGTTCCTGCAGGTTGGTTAATAGAACAAGCTGGTTTTAAAGGAAAACGTTTTGGAGACTATGGTGTGTATGAGAAACAAGCACTTGTTTTAGTTAATTATGGTAATGCCTCTGGAAAAGAAATCTATAAACTTGCACAAAAAATTCAAGAAACAATTATGCAAAAATTTGGTATTTCTTTAGAAATTGAGGTAAATATTATTTAATAAAAAGAGTCTCACTTCCACAAGTTATAAACCTTTTTAAAATTAATTGAAATTTTATTTATTCTTTTTGTAATGCCTTAACATCAATAATAAGTTGTGCTAATGATGCCCTATTAAGACTATTGTATATGCCTCTTATATGTTTATTTGTATCGATGAGTACGAAGTTTTCAGTATGCAAAAAGGCATCAATTTCTTTTGGCTCGCCTAAATTCTCTTCAACAAAGTAAAACTTTCTTCCCAAATCATATATTTCTTTTTTATTGCCAGTAACCAAGTGCCATTTCTTATCTATAATGCCATTTTCTAAAGCATACTCTTTAAGTTTCGGAACTGAGTCTATTGTTGGAGTCACAGAATGTGATAAAAATAAAACAGCTGTATCATTTTTAAATTCTTCTTGAAGCTTCAGCATACTATCTGTCATCATAGGACAGATTCCTGGGCAAGTAGTAAAGAAAAAATCGGCAATATAGATTTTATTTTCAAATGTTTTTTGAGTTACCTTTTCACCATTCTGATTGATCAATTCAAAATCTGGAATTTTATGAAAGCTTTTTAACGCTGCACTTTTAGACGAAATCCATTTTGGTGTAAAAGATGCCTCATTAAAAAAAGGCAAAGCATCTACGCTACCGCCTTCTTGAGTTTTGATGTTCTCTTTACATCCAATTACAATCAGGAATAATAATAAAAGTAAATTATTGTTTTTTAGCATATTGAACTTTTTCATTTTTAAGTTTATAACATAAATTGGCTCTGTTCATACCAAAAATACGTCCATTTTTTGCTTCATAATTTACATATATCTTACCATTCTCTAACCAAGCTTGCTGCAACCCCTCTTCTTTGCCCTTGTTTAAATTTTTCCTTTTGGCCAATTGTCCATTTAAAAACCATATTTTTTGAAGACCATGTCTTTGACCATTTACATAATTAGATTCTGAATATACTTTTCCACTTTTAAAATAATTCAATTTTATTCCGTGGAGTTTATTTTGAATGTAATATCCTTCATTTTTTATAGAACCATCCTTAAATAATTTATAATATGGACCTTCTCTTTTTCCATTAAAGAAGCCTATTTTCTCTGATATACTCTTATTTTTATAATACATTACAGCATAACCATTAAAGGGTTTTTGATTATAAAACCACTGCCCCTTTAAAGGGTTTAATTTTATTTCCTCTTTTTTAATAAGGATATTTACTATTTCTTTACTTAAAGAAATAGAAGTGTTTCCGGTACCCTGTTTTTTACAGCTGCCGAAAACACATAAAAGTAATAAAAGAATATACTTAGTTAATCGCATTTGGTGTTCCTTGATAAGGTCCTACAAAAATTATATATCTTCCAGTTGTAGCATAAAGTTCATTAATAATATGGTAATGATATTCTGCTATATCTGCGTGCTGAGTAGTACTTGTATGACCACCTGAAGCGTCTAAACTTGTGGGATATGTACCCGTTGAATTGCATTTCCTTCCATAGATAAAAAATCCATCCGAAATAATACCATTTAATTTATCATCGTCGTCAGAGAAAGCTAAAGGTTCTAAATGATAATGATAATCCGTAGGTCCAATGTGTGCTCCTGAATAATCTAAGCTACCAACAGCAGCATCTAAAGCACCATTACCTTCCTGATCGTTATAAAGATAAGCACCACTTACAGCAACACCAATAGCACCTAATGCTGTCGCTGTTGTTGAGTTTGCTAAATCAGGACTTGTAGATACTGTAACAGAAGAAGAATTATCTCGACCAGAAGTATCAATTCTTGTTGGAGTCATTTGCCCTGTGTTTGTGACAGTTGGTGCTACATATAGTGCATGGCTTTCACTCCAATATGGAGTTGTATGATTTGGCAATCCAGTCGTTTCAATAACAACATCGGCTCCTGACAAATAAATTGTTGTTTCATTAGTATCAAACTCTGCAAAAGCAGGATGTAAAGCACTTATCGTTTTAGTTTCATCATTTAATTCAGTTTCTGAGCTACAAGAAGCAAATACAGAAAAGAACATTGCTAAAAGTATTGTGCTCTTAATAAATTGGTTTTTCATTTTTCTTTTGTTTTTAATATTGAGTTACATAGTCTTTAGATACAAGCTAGTTTTTAAACTTAGGCACCTTAGCTTTACTTTATCAGAAAAACAGCAATAATTAAATTGTAATTCTTTAATAAAATATTGCTCGCTCAATAGTTTTTTATTCAAAACAAACGTACAAAAAAAAGACCATCTTTTCAGATAGCCTTCTTTCACTTTTTCCATT
>CAJXAS010000106.1 GCA_913050305.1 uncultured Polaribacter sp.
TGTATTGTGTATCTATCTTTACAGCAGTGTGTGCTTTTGAAGTAGTAGCCCCACCAATTAACAACGGAACTTTAAAATCTTGACGTTCCATTTCTTTTGCCAAATACACCATTTCATCTAACGAGGGGGTTATCAAGCCACTTAAGCCAATAATATCTACGTTCTCTTTTTTAGCAACTTCAATAATTTTTTCTGGAGCAACCATGACTCCTAAATCTACAATCTCATAATTATTACAACCCAAAACAACACTCACAATATTTTTACCAATATCATGTACGTCTCCTTTTACCGTTGCCATTAAAATTTTACCTAATGCTTTTTGCTCCTCTCCTTTGTCTTTTTCAATAAATGGATTCAAATACCCAACAGCCTTCTTCATTACACGAGCAGATTTTACTACTTGTGGCAAAAACATTTTTCCTGCTCCGAATAAATCTCCTACTACATTCATTCCAATCATTAAATGCCCTTCAATAACTTCAATTGGCTTTTCTGATTCTTGTCTAGCTGTTTCTACATCTTCAATAATAAAAGCATCAATTCCTTTTACCAGAGCATGCGTAATTCTATCTTGAATAGGGTTTTCTCGCCACGATAAATCCAACCCTTTTTCCACTTTAGAACCTTTTACCGTCTCGGCAAAATCTAATAACCGTTCTGTAGCATCTTCTCTTCTATTTAAAATAACATCTTCTACACGTTCTAATAAATCCTTTGGAATATCATCATAAATCTCCAATAAAGCAGGGTTTACAATTCCCATATTCATACCTGCCTGAATTGCATGATACAAGAACACAGAATGCATTGCTTCACGAACACCGTCATTTCCTCTAAAAGAAAACGATACATTACTTACACCTCCACTTACCGAAACATTTGGTAAATTTTGCCTTACCCAACGGGTAGCTTCAATAAAATCGATGGCATTTCGTTTGTGCTCGTCCATTCCTGTAGCAACAGGAAATATATTTAAATCGAAAATGATATCTTCGGAAGGAAAGTGGACAATGTCCACCAATATAGTATACGAGCGTTGCGCTATTTCTATTCTTCGCTCATAATTATCTGCTTGCCCAGTTTCATCAAAGGCCATAATAATTACTGCTGCTCCATATCTTTTTATTTGTTTTGCTTCCCAAATAAACTTCTCTTCACCTTCCTTTAAAGAAATAGAGTTTACAACAGATTTTCCTTGAACAACCTGCAAACCTGCTTCTATAATTTCCCATTTAGAACTATCTATCATAATAGGAACTCTACAAATATCTGGCTCTGCAGCAATCAAATTTAAAAAACGAACCATCGCTTGTTTTCCGTCAATTAAACCGTCGTCAAAATTAATATCAATAATTTGTGCGCCTCCATCTACTTGATGTCTTGCAACGTCTAAAGCTTCATCGAATCTTTCTTCTTTAATTAAGCGTAAAAATTTTCTTGAACCTGCAACATTTGTACGTTCTCCAATATTAGTGAAATTGCTGTTTTCATTCAGAACTAGCGGCTCTAAACCTGACAAATGCATGTACTTTGTTTGTTTTACTTTCATTAGTTAGCAGTTTCTAGGTTTATATTTGCTAGCAATACCTGCTATTACTCTAATATGTTCTGGAGAGGTACCACAGCAACCCCCAATAATATTTATCAAATCTTTCTTTAAATATTCTTCGATCTGCTCACCCATTTCCTCTGGTGTTTCGTCATATTCTCCAAAAGCATTTGGCAGACCTGCGTTTGGATGTGCAGAGATTGCAAAGTCCGTTTTATGAGCAATTGCCTCTAAATGGGGTTGTAATAAATTGGCGCCCAAGGCGCAATTAAATCCTATCGAAAATAATGGAATGTGGGAAACAGAAATTAAAAATGCTTCTGCTGTTTGACCAGATAATGTTCTACCAGATGCATCTGTAATAGTGCCGCTTAACATAATCGGAATCTCAATATCTCTTTCGTCTTTTACTTCTTCAATCGCAAACAAAGCTGCCTTCGCATTTAAGGTATCAAAAACAGTTTCTACCAATAATACATCTACACCACCATCTATTAAGGCCTCTACCTGTTGTTTATAAGCAATTCTTAAATCGTTAAAAGTAACGGCTCTATAACCTGGGTCATTTACATCTGGAGACATGCTTGCCGTTCTATTTGTTGGCCCAATTGCACCGGCTACAAATCTGGGTTTATGGGGTTCTTTTGCTGTAAATTCAGTAGCAACTTCTTTGGCAATTTTAGCAGATTGATAGTTTAGCTCATAAACCAAATCTTCTAGTTGATAGTCTGCCATGGCAATGGTAGTTCCCGAAAAGGTATTGGTTTCCACAATATCTGCACCCGCCTCAAAATATTTTGCGTGAATTGTTTTGATCGCTTCAGGCTGCGTTAAAGTCAATAAATCATTATTGCCCTGAAGCGGAGTTGGATAGTCTTTAAAACGTTCTCCTCTAAAATCTTCTTCGGTAAATTTATATGCCTGCAGCATGGTGCCCATGGCGCCATCGAGCACTAATATTCTGTTTTTTATTTCTTTTGTAATTTCTGACATTTTTTGATATTTTTATCAATATATGTCATCAGGAAAGGTGTTTTTTTCTCTGTTATCTGTCAAGTTAAAAACTTGTAGAATGTAGCACCTTTCTCAAAAAATGAGAGGTTGCCAAGGCTTCAATGGGTCTAATCCCTCTGCCTTTCGTGATAACGTAATCAATAAGTTTATGAACTGAGCAACAAAGAAACGGATTATTTCTTTATTTGCATAATTATAGGCTTTTAAAATCTATTAGCACTCAAATAGTGCAGAAGACAAATAACGATCTCCTCTGTCACAAACAATTGCAACAACAACACCTTTCTCTAATTTTTCTGCTACTTTTATAGCAGCTAACACCGAACCTCCACTACTCATTCCTGCAAAAATTCCTTCTTCCGAGGCTAATCTTTGTGTCATTGCTTTGGCTTCCTCTTCACTAACTTCTATTACTTGGTCTACCTTAGTTGCATTATAAATTGCTGGTAAATACTCTTGAGGCCATTTTCTAATTCCAGGAATCTTAGCACCTTCTTTTGGTTGTGCACCGATTATTTTAATATTTTTATTCTGTTGTTTTAAGAAATCTGAAACTCCCATGATAGTTCCTGTAGTGCCCATTGCAGCAATAAAATGAGTTACTTGCCCTTCCGTGTCTCTCCAGATTTCTGGTCCTGTAGTTTTATAGTGTGCTTTCGAATTGTCTGTATTATCAAACTGATTTAATCTAAAATATCCTTTTTTATATTTTAAATCTAAAGCATGATCTCTAGAACCCTCAATTCCTAATGCTGCAGGAGTTAAAATAACCTCTGCCCCATATGCACGCATAGTTTTTATTCTTTCTATAGTTGAATTCTCTGGCAAAACCAACACCATATTTACACCTAATACTTTAGCCATTAAAGCTAATGCAATTCCTGTATTTCCGCTGGTTGCCTCGACTAAAGTATCTCCTTTCTTAATATTATTTCTTTTTAACGCTTGAGAAATCATATTATAAGCAGCTCTATCCTTAACGCTTCCCCCAGGATTATTCCCTTCTAGTTTTAATAATAGCGTAACTCCTTCTTTTTTAAAAATATGTTGCGCTTCCACCAAAGGTGTATTTCCTACGAAGTCTATGATACTTTTTGTTTTCATATGCTTGTTTTTTTTATTGGTGATACCTAACCTTTGATAATTAATTTCTTTGAAATATTTTATTTTCTAATTGCACAGCAACTACTGAGTTTTCTAGGGTAGACTCTGTAATACAAACATTTGCACCAATAACAGAGTTTTTACCAATGACCACGTCACCTCCTAGAATAGTAGCATTTGCATAAATAATAACATTATTCTCTATGGTAGGGTGTCTTTTTACAGAAGCCATATTTTTCTTTACTTGCAGACCACCCAAAGTGACTCCTTGAAAAATAGTAACATTATTTTTTATAATAGTAGTTTCTCCAATTACAATTCCTGTGGCATGATCAATAAAAAAAGAATCTCCAATTTCTGCTCCTGGATGAATATCTGTTCCTGTTGCACTATGGGCAAACTCACTCATCATTCTTGGTAGAATATTAATTTCTTGTTTTAATAATTGATTGCTTAATCTGTAGACCGCAATCGCATAAAAACCGGGATACGCTAAATACACTTCTCTTAAACTTTTTGCTGCAGGATCGCTATTTAAAAATGCCAAAGCATCTAAGTCTAACTTTCTTCTTATCTCTATGAAAGATTTTTGAAAATCTAACCAAAAGCAATCTTTATTTTCAATGGATAATCGTTCTAAAATCTTAAAGAATAACTGTTTTGTTTGAACACCATTTTTCTGTTCATAATTGGTATCAAATAAACAATTAATCAACTCTTTTGTAAAAGTTTCTACAGCATCTCTTAAACACATGCTGTAATTTGTGAATTTATTTTTGTGTACTACTTCTTCCATCTAATTGTTTATGATTCTGGAGCCAATATTACTTCTAAACCGTTAATTTCTGGGGTCATTTGTATTTGACAACCCAATCTGCTATTGTCTTCTACATGAAAAGCTTCTGCTAACATTGCATCCTCATCATCTGATATTTCAGGTAAACTATGATCTGATGTTACATAACATTGGCAAGAAGCACACATTGCCATTCCGCCACAAATACCAATAGTTCCTTCTTCGGCTAATTCATATGAACGCACAATTTCCATTAGGTTCATTGCCATATCTGTTGGTGCAACTACATCATGTGTTGCGCCATTTCTATCTGTTATTTTTATGTTGATGTCTTGCATCTATTTTTCTTTTAGTCCTATTGTTTGCAAAGTTACGTAAACCATCTAAAAAACAAGCTATTCTATCGCTTTAACAACTGCCTTTGGCGCTTCTTTACGTGTACCATCAAAACCATCTACACCTCCCACTGTTGTATACTTCATAACATATTTTTTATTTGGGAAGATTCTTTTATAAGCACTCTGACACATTAATGTTGCCTCATGAAAACCACAAAGAATTAATTTTAATTTCCCAGGATACGTATTTACATCTCCAATAGCATATACTCCTGGTATGTTTGTTTGATAATCGAACGTGTCTACCTTAATGGCATTCTTCTCAATACTCAATCCCCAATTACCTATTGGACCCAACTTAGGCGACAAACCAAACAACGGAATAAAATGATCTGCATCTACAATGAACGAATCCTCCCCTTTCTTTTCTACTGCAACTCCTGTAACCTTATCGGTTCCTAAAACTCCTCTCACCTCTGCAGGTGTAATTAATCTAATTTTCCCTAAGTTCTTTAATTCTTGTACTTTTTCTACAGAGTCTAAAGCGCCTCTAAACTCATTTCTTCTATGAATTAAAGTTACTTCTGAAGCAATATTAGATAAAAAAATTGCCCAATCTAAGGCAGAGTCTCCACCACCAGAAATCACTACTTTTTTATCTCGATATAATTCTGGTTCTTTAATAATATATTCTACACCTTTATCTTCAAAATCTGCAATATTGGGTATCAAGGGTTTTCTTGGTTCAAAACTTCCTAAACCACCAGCAATAGCTACAATTTTCGTTTGGTGTTTCGTCCCTTTATTAGTGGTTACAATAAACGTCTCGTTTTCTTGCTTCTCAATAGTTTCTGCTCTTTCACCTAAGGTAAAACCTGGTTCAAATTGCTTACTTTGTTCTATTAGTTTTTGTGTTAAATCTCCTGCTAAAATCTCTGGATATGCCGGAATATCATAAATTGGTTTCTTCGGGTAAATCTCAGAACATTGTCCACCAGGCTGAGGTAAAGCATCAATTAAATGACATTTTAATTTTAATAAACCTGCTTCAAACACTGTAAATAGTCCTGTGGGCCCTGCACCAATAATTAATATATCTGTTGTAATCATAATTTTTTTATTTCCAATATTTAAGCCCTTTCCAGCACAGTCGAGAACTCATTTAAATCTATTTCTAATTGTATCTCGACTGCGCTCGATAAGACAACTTTCTAATCTTATTTCTCGACCAAACTTTTTGTAAACTCGTTTAGTTTTTCTACTTTTTCCTCAAAGTTTCCTTTGATCGTTTTTCTATACTCGTTTAAATTATTTACGAAATCATCTATATTTTCTGGAATTACATCTTCAAAAAACTGTCGCAATCTTTTTGCTGTTGTTGGCGATTTTCCATTCGTAGAAATGGCTATTTTTACATTTCCTTTGGTTACAATTCCGCCCATATAAAAATCGCAATATGGCGGATTATCAGCTACATTTACTAATTTAGAAAC
>CAJXAS010000107.1 GCA_913050305.1 uncultured Polaribacter sp.
ACATTTCGCGAAGTAAATCATTTCCTTCACGTGTTCTTTCTCCAACTCCTGCAAAAACTGATAAACCACCATGTCCTTTTGCAATGTTGTTAATTAATTCTTGTATTAATACAGTCTTACCAACTCCGGCTCCACCAAATAAACCAATTTTACCACCTTTTGCATATGGCTCAATTAAATCGATTACTTTAATTCCAGTGAATAAAACTTCTGTTGAAACAGATAAATCTTCAAATTTCGGAGCTGAACGGTGAATTGATAATCCGTCTTTACCTTCTTTCTTTAAATTCCCTAAACCATCAATAGCATCACCAGTAACATTAAATAAACGACCGTAAATATCGCTTCCAATTGGCATTTGGATAGGGTTACCCGTCGCTAAAACTTCTGTTCCTCTACTTAATCCATCAGTAGCATCCATTGAAATGGTTCTAACTGTATCTTCACCAATATGTTGTTGCACTTCTAAAACTAAAATAGAACCATCAGCTTTTTTAATTTCTAATGAGTCATAAATTTTAGGAAGTTCATTGTTTTCTGTATTGAATTCAACATCAATTACTGGACCAATAATCTGAGAAACTTTTCCTGTTGTTGTAGACATCTGTATCTAATTATATTTATTATTTATGTTACGAGATTTAGCATCTCTTTTTCAAGATGCAAAGGTACTTTTTTGCATGGAATAAAAAAAAGTTTTTTAAAAAAAAAGGTCTCATCATTTCTGATGAGACCTTTTTTCTATATATTTAAAAATAACTAGTTAGTTACCTTAACTTCTACTCTTCTATTTTGAACTCTACCAGCTCTTGTCTTATTTGAAGCAATAGGACTATCTTGTCCAAAACCTGCAGCAGTTAATCTTGCAGCAGCAACTCCATTTGCTAGTAAATAATCTTTAACAGCATTTGCTCTTGAATTAGATAACTTTAAGTTTCCAGAAACAGATCCAGAATTATCTGTAAAGCCTTTGATTGCAAATTCAGCTTGAGGATATTCATTCATAATTGCTAACATACCGTCTAACATATCAGTAACTCCAGATTCAAAACTAGCGCTTTCAAGTTTAAATAAAATAGCTTGTGCAAATGCATTCATACCTATTTTAGCTTCATTTGAAATTATTTCAGGACAACCACCTTCTGAAGCAATACCTGCAACATTTGGACATTTATCATCTTTATCTAAAATGCTATCACCGTCTGTATCTGGCCAAGCACAACCTCCGTTTGCAACAGGACCTGCAGCAGTTGGACATTTATCATTTTTATCAACTACCCCATCTCCATCAGTATCAGGACATCCTTTGTTAGCTTTTGTTCCCTTAGCATTAGGACACATATCATCTTTATCTGCGATTCCATCAGCATCAGCATCAGGACAACCGTTCATAGTTGCTAAACCTGCAACATTCGGACAAGCATCGTCAGAATCTTTGATTCCGTCGCCATCACTATCAGGACAACCTTTAAATTCTGCTAAACCTGCAATTTCAGGACAAGCATCAAATTTATCATATACTCCATCAGCATCCGTATCTTTTCCTCCGAATTTTATTACTATACCTGCAGTAGATTGAAAATGATTTGCAACATTATCTACAAAACCTTTTTTCAAACCATGCTGAAAGTTAAGACCTAAGTTTTCGTTAAACCAAACATTGAAACCTACTGCTCCAGTTGCCATTAACTCAGATTTTTCAGTTCTACCACTGTTAACAAAATCTCCACCAATACCTACATAAGGATCAAACCAACCTGTTTCTCCAAATAAGTGGTTTAAATCATATTTTACTGAAGCTCCAACAGACCATAATACGTAATCTGAATCATCTTCCATTTCAAAAAATGTAACTTTATTTAGTGTACCTGCTAATTGAAAAGTAAAACCTTTTTCTAAGTATTTCTCAACAGAAAGTCTAGAGATTGAAGGCAAAACATTCATATCAGAAGTACCAAATGCATCCTTAAAAAATGCCTCACTTCCAAATTCACCTCCTTGGTAATCTACTGAATTAATACCAAAACCTACAACCCAAGGGTTATTTGCATCTTGTGCGTTTGCGCTACCAACGACGGCTACCGTAAACAAAGCTATTATAGCTAATTTTAAATTTTTCATTGTTTAATTTTTAAATTAAATATTTTTATTAATGAACAAAAATAGACTCTTAAACTGTAATTACAAAGATAATTCTTTAAAATATCCATAAAAACAGCAATTTTAATAGATTCTAAAGGAGAAAATAGACTCTATAATATGTCTAAAATACATTATAAACAATAATTTATAAGTAAATTCCTTAAATTACACCTCTACAACATCTACTTCAGCATTAATATATATGAGTAACTTTTTACCAACTTTAAAATCCATAGATTTTAAAACCCTCTCATATTTTAGTAATTGCTGATGATGCTCACTCGAAGGACTACCAGTTTTGTAGTCTATAACTGTAACTTCATTTAAATGATTAAAAACTAATCTGTCTGGAATAACTACCTGGTTGTCAACATCTACAATTTCCCGCTCGTTAAAAACGGTAACATTTTCAGAAAAATAAATAGCTAATTTCGGATGATTCACAATTAAATACATCCTCTCTTTGATTAATTTTAATTGAGTTTCGTTAATAAAACCTTTTTGATGATATTGACTTGTCACTGAGTTTACGTCATTCTTTGTAATTATTTTTGATAACATTTCGTGGAATAAATTACCAAAATCAATTGCTTTTCCTTGTGCTGTATTCCATAATTTCGAAGCACTAGCCAACAATACAATATTATGCTCCTGCCAAGGTGTTGAAATAAATTTCTGGTGAATTTCTGTTAAAGATTCGGCTGCTTCTTTATTTTTAATTCTTTCTATTTTTCCAAAATTATACTCTAAAAGATCTTCTTGCCAAAGATTTTGTTCTTTTAAATAATTGATAAAAATTCCTGAATAATGATTGATATTTTCTACCCCTTTTGCAGAAATTTTCTTTTCTGTAATTATATGTAATTGTTCTACAGCTCTGGTTAAAGAAACATATAATAGATTAAAGTTGTCTAATTCTAATTCTTCTCTCTGCTGATTATAAATTTCCAAACCTCGCTCATTTATCAAGCTTAAATCTTCCTTATAATCTATTAAAAGCTCCTTAAAATGATACTCTTTTGGTAAATCATCAAACCAAATTTTAGGGTTAATCTGTCTATAAATATTCACATCACAAGGAAAAATTACTACAGGAAATTCCAAACCTTTAGATTTATGAATAGTCATTACTTGTACAGCATTTGCATTTTCTGAAGCAACGATGCTTAGTTTGTCTTTTTTAAGTTCCCAAAATTCTAGGAAGGCACCAATATCTGTTGCCTTTCTTTGTTGCTCTAAAACCACATCTAGAAAAAATTGAACATATGCATTGGAAGAATTCACAAGTTTGAAACCTCTAATTATTTCTTCAATTTTCTCATAAAAAGGTACTTGCTGAAATACAGAAAAATTAAATGAAATCCCGTAAGATTTTAGGTTTTCAAAAATGGAAGCATTTGTTGATTTTACATGCCTCTTAAAGAACTCATGTTTTGTTACTTTAAGCTGCAGGTGTTCATGCAAGAAATACAAAACTTCAAATCTTTTTTCTTCATCATTTGTATTCTGAATGCTATATAGAAGATCAATAATGAAATTAATTTTAGAGTTGTTCTTTAATAATAATGTTTCTGATGAAATGATAGAAACCCCATTTTCTGAAAGATAATCTGCAACTGCAATTCCATCTTTTTTAGTTCTTGTAAGTACACAGATTTCATTCAGATAAAAATCTTCTTTAAGTTGATTTATTTTTTCTAAAACCTTTTTAGGATACTTCACTTTTTCATCCTCTTTCTCCTCTTCTTTTTCTAGGAAAGATAGCGAAACAAAACCACCTTTCTTCGCGTTTTCTAATTGGCCATTTCCTTCTAAAAAAAGATTTTTGTAAGATTCATTATGAAGAAAATTAGCAGTGTGGCTAAAGAAAGTATTATTGAAATTGATAATCTCTGAATAACTTCTATAGTTTGTCTCTAAATTCTTTATTTCTTTTTGAATATTAAATGGGCTTATTTCATTTGAACCCAAATCGATAAACTGCTCTGCCTTACCTCCTCGCCATCTATAAATGGCTTGTTTCCCGTCTCCAACCAATAATAAATTACTATTTTCTTGGGCTAAAGCATTTTCTATTAAGGGTATTAAATTTTGCCATTGTAAAACAGAAGTATCCTGCATTTCATCGATAAAATAATGCTGAAATCGCTGGCCAATTCTCTCATATATAAAAGGTGCAGGTTCATTTTTTATATTATCTGAAATTAATTGATTAAATTCTGAATTTAATCGAATATTATTATCTTCTTTTATGTTATTTAATTCTGAATTAACATTGTTTAAAACCGCCAATGGAATGATACTTTTTAGTGCAATTTTATTTAATAAATAACTCGAATAAGTGCGGTTGTACAAATCTTTAGATTGATAATAATACAGTCTCAATTGTTCAGAAATTCCTTCGATTGTATCTTTTGATGCAGCAGAAGCTTTTCCTGCAAAAAGATTTTTACCATCTTCAATAATCGTGTTTAACCTTGCATCAAATTTTAAATCATCAAATTTTAAAAACCTTAATTTTGTTAACTTTTGAAAGTGCTTTGGATATTGTCCAGTATATGCAAAATCTGACAGCTGAACCCCGCTGTTTTCTATAAAACTTAAAACCTCATTCCCAAATACTTTGTACTCTTTCTCTACGTCTTTATTAGATTTTTGAATCTTATTTTTCAACTCAAAAAAATCATCTAATTTTTTATCAGCTAATTTCCTAAAATGTTTTACATCATCTTCATTTAATAAAACTTTTGCAAAATCATTTAAGTCTTTAGAAATATCCCAAGATTTATCATCGTCTGTTTTATCTAGAGAATAATCTATCAGAAGGCTCGTTAGTTTCTTATCGGTTCCTATCTTAGAAATTAATACGTCTACTGCTTCATTTAAAAGAGAAATTGCATCCATTTCTACTTCAAAATTAAGAGATAGTCCTAAATCAAATGCAAAACTTTTAATAATTTTATGAGTAAAGCTATCTATTGTAGTAATTGAAAAAGCAGAATAATTTTTTAAAATTGCATCTAAAATTTTCTTACTTCTTTCCTGAATAATCGTCGAATCTAAATCTGTTTCTCTAAGAATAATTTTAAGTAAATCACTTTCACTTCCTTTTGCAAATTCTTCTAAATTAAACAAGACGCGCTCTTTCATTTCTCCAGCAGCCTTATTTGTAAAAGTAATTGCTAATACTTTCTGAAACATAAAAAGATCGTTAGAAGTTAACAAGACCTTTAGGTATTGTTTTACCAACGTAAATGTTTTACCACTTCCTGCAGAAGCATTGTAAACTTGAAAAGTAGATGTTTGTAACACAGCAGTATTTTATTGCAAAATACAAAATATAGCGATTGTTATCCTCTAAATAAAAAGAAATCATCTTTTATCGATTCTATTTTAGAATGATCATTAGTAATAATGTAATCAATTGCTTTATCGGTAAAGTTCTTTCCTTTATCAGTTAAAGAAATAATACTTTCGTCGATAATTATCATGTTGTTTTTTAGAGCTAAATCTAAAACAGATTTAGATTTTACACGCCGCCAATTAATATGTTCATTTAAATGATTTATATGGCGTTCACTTATTTCTTGATGATTATTTAAATGCAATAAAAAAGTTAGTAATGAAACCTCTATTTGCTGCTGTTTGTTTCTGTATAATACAGAAATTAAGCCTCTTTTTGGAGCAAATAAATATACTAATAAGAATACAATTCCTAAAATTGTGGTCATAGAACCAGAAATAGACGCATCTAACCAGTGCGCTAACCAATAGCCAGCAATCGCTGAAAAAACACCGAATACAACCGATAAGCTTAACATTCTCTTTAAATTATCGGTTAATAAATATGCGGTTGCTGCTGGGGCTATCATTAAGGCAACAACTAAAATTGCTCCGACTGCATCAAAAGAACCCACAATAGTAATGGAAGCAACACTCATCAATCCGTAATGAATCATGATTGGCGAAAAACCTAAAGCTGTTGCTAATCCGACATCAAACGTGCTAATTTTTAATTCTTTAAAAAAAGCAAATAACAAACCTATGGTTATTAATAAAATAGTTCCTATGATCCAGAGAGATTTCGGACCTAAATCAG